>JBDNDT010000276.1:0-4337 GCA_046718985.1 Cytophagales bacterium | reverse complement strand
CTAGAAAAATCTAAAATGACACGTTCGGGTCAGGTTTATGCCTTTGAACTTCATATTTCTGACACTAATCAAACCCTAAAAATGCCTTTTTTTGTTTATGCCAAAGCCAGTGGCTGGGAAGTTTTGAAATGGAAAACGTCTGAAAATCTATCAGAACTAAAAGAAGAGCTACTTTTTGAAGCAGAAAAATATGCCGAAAGGAACTTAAACTTGAAAAGCGAAAAAAACACAAAAACAAACCAAACAAAAGCAAACCAAAAATATCCAAGCCCTAAAAATAACAACTCTAACAAAAGCCACTCACAAAAGAAAAAAAACATAGAATACCGAGAGGAAAAGACCCCTAATTCTCTAGAAACCAGAAAAAACAGCCTTGAAAACAAAATTGTGATAGACAGGGCAGAGTTTGAAAAGTTTGGTTTTGCAACTGCCGGAGAAATTTTAAGAACCCAACCCGGTGTTTTCATGGAAGACCCTTCCGAAAACGACAAAATATCTTTGCGAGGGGCACCTTATGCTTACACGCAAGTGTTAGTTGATGGCCAAAGAATGCCTGATGGTGATGAACAAAGGGCTTTTTCAGTGGACAGAATCCCTGCAGGAATCATAGAACGCATCGAAATCATCCGCTCTCCATCTGCCAACACCGACGCCCAAGGGATTGCGGGAACTATCAATATTATTATCAAAAAGTCTAACAACACAACAAGAAACGAACTCATTACCTCTTATGGTTACAACCAAACCAAAGGAAATGTTTATAACGCTTCTCTCATTACCACCAAAACAAAAAAACGCTGGAACACGAATCTGAAAGTAACATATCAAAAACGAATAAACGGAAAAGACAAAGACAAAAACGAAATCGCTACAGACAAAAACAATAAATTCGAGCAAGACTATCGAGACATCGCTTACACAGAGTTTGCCCTTGCACCGACTTTCAGCTATCAAGTGAAAAAAAACAGCAAATTGAGTATCAGTCCTTTAGTTTTATATTCACAGGGACTTGGTTCAAGAAAAAAACAGGGGGAAGAAGTTTTCAAAGACACCATCACAGGAGATAGCTCTGTAGTAAACGGAAGAGAAAAAGAAATCACCAAAAGAAATCGCCAAAATGTTCATCTTAGAGCAAATCACAACTGGAAAGTAAGCAAAAGGCTTAATATGGATGCCAATGGCATGACAGGATATTCCCAAACATTTACAGACATCACGAAAACCAAAGTTTTTGACGATGCCATCTTCAACACAGAAAACCAAACCATTAACACTTCCAGAGACCTAGAATCAAGTGCGAGACTCAATGCCACATACACAGTTTCTAGTCATTGGAAAATAAATGCATCAGCCGAAAGTCAAGTTAAAAACCGAACCATCAACCGTGAAAGAAGATTGAATGGCTTTGAAGAAAGAGTCAATATAGAAGATTTATACAAAATCACAGAAAGAAGAATCAACCTAGTGCTCAACAACCAACTTAAAATTTTCATTTTACATGCAAACTTTGGGCTTAGAATGGAAAGCCTTCGAGGTGAAAATTCAACTGACACTTGGTATATAACCAATTTCAACAGAATTAGAACCACCATCACCAAAGAAAGTAGTTCCAGAAACATAGACCCTTTTTTGAATTTCAATTTCCACCTGAACCCAAAAAACTTCACAAACATCATTCTGAAAACCACACAAAAATTTTTCCTTAGAAAAACACCATTAGACAGCCTGAAAAAGAAAATCATTCCAAAAACAGGCGATTTCAGAATCAAACCCAATGTCACCAGAACAGTGAAACGACCAAAGTTTTCAGATTTGAATCCTTTTATAGAATACAACGATGGCACATGGCTCAACCCTGACAAAGGTGGAAATCCAAACCTGAAACCTGAAACAGCCTATGGTCTTGACCTTGCAATAGAATATTACCCGGCTGGAAAAAGAGGTGTTTTAGGTGTTAACTTTTACCGCAGATATCTCACCAACATGGTTGCCCAAGGCATTGAATTAGACCCATTTTCTTATCGCTTCACACAAAGACCAATCAACATCGGAACCGGCATAATGCAAGGATTTGAACTGGATTTCAGATATTCTCTATTGAAAAACAAAAACAACCATTTAGATATAAGGGGAAATTATACTCAACCAAAATCAAAAGTAAAAGACCCAAAATCCGGTAACGTGAAACCTTTTAACAACCAACCTACCTTCTTTTATAACATCGGCGTTGACTACACCGCAAAAAGATTAAAAGATTTCACCATAGGTGGGAACTACAACCATTATCCTGGTTTCAGAAGAACTAACGTGAAGCAAGACGGCAGCTTTGAATCTGTTGAGCAACTTCCACTTTTCAAAACAGATGTTTTCATAGGATATAGAGCGTTTAAAAATCTCCATATCAGACTTAGTGCTCAAGCATTTCTTATATCCCAAAAGAGAAAAGACGAATTCAAAGAAAATTCTTTGGGTGAAGTCAGAACCAAAATGGACAGAGAGCTTTATCGCCCTACATATATGGTCACTGCTAACTATAAATTTTAAACTCAATTGAACATGAAAACCAAAAAAATCTTCGACTTCAACAATTGGCATCTTTGGATAGGTGTTCTACTTTCATTTCCAATAATTGTTGTTGGTTTAACTGCCATTTTGATTGCCCACAAAAAAAGCTTTGATAAATGGGTAATTAATGCTCCTGTATTGCAAGAAAAATATCAAAAACTGGAATTTAAAGAAATCAGAGCGGTTGCAAACTCAAATGGGTATGATTATTTGGCAACCAAAAACGGTTTGTTTGTATTGAACGAAGATGATGAATGGCAAAAAGTAATAAACACCGAAAATGCCGAGTTCAAGCAACTGCTCAAAACGCAAGAAGCGATAATTGCAATAGGGAAAAACGGATTGTGGAAAATAAGTGGACTTGAAAGCGAAAAAATCAGCTCTTTAGAAAGTTTGCATTTATCTCTTGAAGACAATGGGAAATGGGTCTTGACCACTAAAAATGGCATATTATCCAGTCATGACCAAGGAAAAACTTGGAATCCTGACAGTTTTTTGAATGAATCTATACAGCAAATAACCATGGTGAATATGGAAAAAGATGATGAAAAAGAAGGAAAAGCAGGTATAAAGTTCAACAAATTGGTGATGGACATGCACACCGGGAAGTTTTTCACCGGAAAAGAATATGAGTGGTTGTGGATAGATATTGTGGGGGGGAGTTTGGTTCTGCTCACCTTAACAGGTCTATGGATGTGGGTGATTAAGCAAAAAGCAAAACACAAGCTCAAAAAAGCGCTTAGCAAAACTGAATTAAACTTCACAGAACTTCACGCAAATTAAAAAATAACAAAATGATGCTCTTGGTTTTGATTCTTATTCTTCTCATAAGTCCTCTTGTGCTCACATCTATGGGTTTGATATGGCAATTCAGACCCTTTTCAAACAAGAGTAAAGAAAAAAATCAAAGGTTGAAAATTACCTCAAGAATTGATCATACAGACCAACTTTTCACATTAATATTGAAACCATATTACCCTTGGCAAAAAACAATACCATTTCACGCCGGGCAATATCTTGAAATTGAAATTCCAATTTCTAAAAATCAAATTATCAAAAGGTGCTATTCTTTAGCAGATTGGGCTGAAAATGCAAGTCAATATGAAGTTTCTATCAAAAAAGAAGAAAAAGGACTAGGTTCCACTTGGCTATGGCAACATGCACAGCAAGGAAAAACCTTGGTTACTTCAAAACCAAAAGGTCATTTTATTTTGCAACCCAACTATTCTAAAACTTATGTGCTTGTAGCAGGGGGCATCGGCATCACACCCATGCGAGCTATGTGGAAAAAAATATTAAAAACAGAGCCTGAAGCAGAAGTACATCTTTTCTATTCTGCAAAAACAAGAGAATCTCTTCTTTATTACGAAGAACTGGCTAAAGAAGCCTCCCAGAAATCCAATTTTCATTTGCATGGATGTGTGTCCAAAAACATCCAAGGATGGTCTGGTCTTTGTGGTCGCCTTGATGCTGAATATATCACAAAACAATTAAAAAATGACTTTAAAGAAGCTGATTATTACTTTTGCGCATCTAGCCAAATGATGGAAAGTTTAAAAAACAATTTGTCAAAAATGGGTGTAGCTAAAAATAAATTAAACAGTGAATCTTTTGGCTTTGTAAATGAAATACCTAAAAAATGTCACAATCCCTGCCAAGTATCTTGCGGATTGTTGAATATTAAATTTGAACACCCTACCCTATTCCACTGTCTTGAAGCTAACAACATGAATATCAATGGACATTGCAGAGCAGGGCAATGTGGAGGTTGC
>JBDNDT010000275.1:0-4339 GCA_046718985.1 Cytophagales bacterium | reverse complement strand
GTTTTGCAACACTTTTTCGGCGACAATCACACCTGCTTTTTCCGCTTCTTCTTCAACAAAATCTAATTGAAACTCAATTTTTTTCTTTCCATCCAAAGAGATTAATCCGGCAATGATTTCAAAAAAAAGATGATCTTTTTTCCGAGCTACTGAAAATGATGGAATGCTACAACCTCCGGAAAGCCTTGCCAGAAATGCGCGTTCCGCCTTCATGCAAATTTCGGTTTCTTCATGATTAATAGCCTTTCTTATCAACCTTTCCAAAGCAGCATCTAATGAATCAGATGCTTCAATAGCCAAACAACCCTGACCAACAGGGGGAACAAACGTTTTTTTATCAAAATGATGAACAATCATGGAATCATATTCCATTCGATGAACTCCGGCAAAAGCCAAAACTAAAGCATCTGCTTCTCCATTTTCCATTTTTGATATTCTGGTCTGCAAATTCCCTCTTGATTCAACAAGTTGTATATCAGGGTATAAATGCCTTAAAAATGCCCTTCTTCTAGTGGATGAAGTTCCTATCACATATTTTGAAAGGTTGTTAATCTCAATCGGTTTCTTCGAAATTAAAACATCATGATTTTGTTCACGCTCACTGAATGCTATCAGGCTTAAACCTTCTATCAACGATGACTGAACATCTTTTGCACTGTGAACTGCAATATCTATTGTTCCATCTAACAACTGGTTTTCTAGCTCTTCCGTAAACAACCCTTTGCTTCCTATCTTATGTAGGCTTCGGTCTAAAATTTTATCTCCTTTGGTTTCTATATGCAAGATTTCAGTCGTTGCCCCATGTGACTTCAATTGATCACTCACCCAATGAGCCTGCCAAAGCGCTAGTTTGCTGCTCCTTGTTCCAATTTTAATTTTCATAAATTTCTCTGAGATTGTTATTGAGCAAAAGTGAAAACAAAACTGATGATGTTTGCTCCCATTTGCAAAGCCAATTGCCTAACTTCTTCCGGATCGTTATAGACTGACTGATCTTCCCAACCATTTCCTAAATCGCACTCATAAGTGTAAAAACACACTAATTTACCTTCGTGAACAATTCCAAATCCTTGTGGAGGTTTGTTGTCGTGTTCATGAACTTTGGGCAAACCTTTCGGAAACTTATATTTTTGATGATAAATAGGGTGATTAAAAGGCAATTCAATAAAATCATACTCAGGAAACACTTTTTTCATTTCTCTGCGAATGAATTTATCAAGTCCATAGTTATCATCCACATGCAAAAAGCCACCAGAAATCAAATATTCTCTCAAGTTTCTAGCATCTTTTTCTGTGAAAACAACATTCCCATGACCTGTCATATGCACAAAGGGGTAAGCAAACAAATCAGGACTTCCCACATCCACCACATCCTCTTCAGGATGGATTTTGGTTTTCAATTGCTTATTGCAAAACTCTATCAAATTTGGGAGTGAGGTTTTGTTGGCATACCAATCTCCTCCTCCACCATATTTCAATTTGGCAACCCTCACTGCTTGAGCATTTACATTGCCAATGAATAAAAGTAGTAGAAATATTGTTAGTGAAAACCTCAAATCACAATCCTAAAATGGTGAACTCAACTCTTCTATTTAATGCTCTGCCTGTTTCGGTTTTGTTATCTGCCACAGGCTTGGTCATTCCATAACCGTTAAATTTAACTCGTTTTATATCAATACCTTTTTGTTCAACCAAATAAAGCTGCACAGCCCTTGCTCTCCATCTTGACAGTTGCATGTTTTTTTCTGCACTACCCTTGTTATCTGTGTGACCTGCAATCTCTACATTGATGGTTGGGTTGTCTTCCAAAAACTTAGCCAACTTATCAAGTTCAGGGAAAGATGCGGGTTGCAGAGTAGATTTACCAAAATCAAAGAATATGTTATTTAACTTGATAGATTGTCCTACTTCTATTGGAGCGATAAACAAATCTTTCACCACTTTCACGGTTTGCTTTTCATTGGTTACATCAACTGATTCAAACTGAGGATAATATCCGGGTGCTGTTGCATTTAATGTGTAATATTTCCCCAAATCCAATTTCACTTCATAACTGGCATCTGCTCTATTTATTTTAACAAGTGATGCATCACCGTCATTCACCTTGATAGAAAATTCTTTGTTTGGATCAAAAAGTTTATTAGTCTTTCTGTCATAAACTTTTCCGGTGATTAACAAGTGCAATTTCGGTGGATCTGTCACAAACAAATCTCTTTGAATTTCTTTATACTCTTCAGTTTTAGACAAATCAATTTTCACCGGTGTTGAAAGAAATCCTTTGGCTTTGATTTGCAAATCATAAGACTTTTTCAATGCTAATTTGATACTGTATTCACCTGTTTCAAAATCCACCTTGAAATCACCTAGGCCTAATTCATTTTGCAAATTATTGTTCAGCTCTTTTCCGTTTAACAACAAAATTGGTTCAGCACTCAAAGGTATAGAACCTTTGGTGTTTTCAAGAATCAATTTACCTGAAACTAATGCGTTTGATGGTTTCAGATAAAGAATCACACTGTCTTTTGTGGAATATTCCAACACGGCTGAAACATCTACAATTTCCTTATTTTCGGTGTCAAAATTCGGGGCAGTTGCAGAAAGCTCATATTTTGCTTTTAATGGTAACAAAATCTTGAATTCTCCATCAGCATTCACATTCACAGTGTCAACAACATTTCCATCTAACATCAACCTAGGAATTACATTGTTAGCTAAAGGTTTTTCATCTCTTTTGTTCAAAATCTTTCCTGACACCAAAACGAATGGATTTTCCTCAAATAATTTCACTCTAAATATGTCAGTTCTGCCTGTGCTGTTATTTTTGGAACAAAAATAAGCCCAACTTCCTTTTGCATTGGTGATGTAATAAGAATCCCATTCAGGGGAATTAATGGTATCCGAAATCGGAACAGGCTCTGACCATCGTCTGTAAGTTTCATCTGTTCTAGTTGCCCTGAAAATATCATACTTACCTTTTTTGTCAGGATGTTTTCTATCTGATGTGAAATAAAGATAATTTTGATCTATTGATAAAAAAGGTGCTTCATCTTTCTTATAACCTCTAATCGGTTTTTTCAATTTTCTTGGTCTCCAAAAAATGTCATCATATCTTTTGCACACATAGATATTGTTGTTTTTGCTTCCTATTCTTTTGCTCATGCTGATGAAAAGCCACTTCCCGTCATTGCTGAATGAAAAATTTGAAAGGTCACCTTTGTTCATTCTTTGCAAACCTCTCACATATAGTTTTTTGGGTTCACCCCAAGTTCCGTCAGCGGTTTTTTTGAGTTGGGTGATACCTCTTTTGTGCCATTTCATTTTGTTAGTGAAACGACCATTGATATACATGATATTTCCGTCAGGTGAAAAACCCAAGACAGCATTTCTGTAAGCAGTGTTTAAAGGAAAAGGCATTTTTTCAGCCGCACCCCAAGTTCCGTCAGGTTGCAACTCACTTTTCCAAATAAACTGAGCGACACCCTGCCAATATTCGTTCATCACGCAATCTTGTCTCACAAAATAAAGTGTGTTTCCGTCCGGTGTCAAAACAGGTGCGACTTCTGCTTTTGCCGTGTTGATGTTTGGTCCGAGATTTTGTGGCAAAAATGAATTTTGAGCATTTTGGGCATTCAATAAAAAGCCACAAATGATTAATGTTATGTTAACGATATACTTCATAAAAAATCAGTCAGCGTAAGTTTGAGAATCTTCTGTTTTCACCCTTCCAAGCACAATGTTGCATCCAAATCTAAAATTTAGATTTTTGACATCTAATTTTGCGTAATCAATTTCACCACTCAATCCTCCTGCTTTGATGAATGGTGTAAGGTTGTCGCTCATCACAAAAATTTGTAAAGGTCCTGGTTTGAAGAACAATCCTAAACCTAAGTTATCAAACTTCCCATGCTGAGCACTCCAAGCAACGTTAAGCCCAAACCATCTTGCGATTCCTTGATATAAAGACACTGAAACAGCAGGTCTGATTTGTCTGAAATAATCAGCATAAAGCAATGCATTCAAATAAGTGTTTCTGAACACATGATAAGACAAATTTAAATGTGTTGAAGCGACCAAAGATTGGGTATAACCATTTTTGGTTGAATCGAAAGTGAACTTTTTTGAAAGTGAGTCTGCATATGTATTCAGGTTTAATTTTGATGAATCACTTTCGTTGATGTCATCTAATTCGATTCCTGTGAACCTTACATTTCCAGCCAATCTTTGGTTGGTGGTGTTTTCTTTCCACCTGATGAATCCTAAATTATTCACTGCTAATGAAGCACTCAATCTTTTGTTTATGTTATATTTCGTTCCCAAATCAACTCCCAAACCCAGATTT
>JBDNDT010000274.1:0-4377 GCA_046718985.1 Cytophagales bacterium | reverse complement strand
CGCCATCTTCCATGAGTTCAATGATTTTACATGCATCAGGCATTCCATAACCTACATAATTGTTGGGAAATGGAAACAAATGCCCGCTTTGTTCTAGGAACATAAAAATTTCTTGCAGTGTAAGTTTAGGGTTCAATTGCAACATGCAAGCAATGAGACCCGTGATTATTGGGGCTGAAAATGAAGTTCCGTTGCCTGAAATTGCACAGACATCAGGTTTCACATAAGCCAAAAAATCAGGTCCTATGCTGCTGAAACCTGCTTTTGTGAAATTAGTGTTTAGTGCACCTACTGATATTGCCCATTTTGCATCGGCAGGCGCGGTCAATATGCGCCATTCGTTTTTGTTACCTTCATTTCCCGCAGAAGTCACTATAATCATTCCTTTTTCTTCTGTGGCTATTTTTGCCGCTCTCGTAACAATCGTGCTCTGCCCATCAAGATCACTGATTTGATAATTGTCTTTTGGGTCATCAAAACCAATCGAATATCCCAAGGAAGAATTCACTAATCTCACCCCTAAACTGTCGAACCATTCCAATGATTTCGCCCACAAAAGCTCTTCCATTCTGAATTCTTTGTTAGCATTTTCAGTTCGTGCCAGAACCAATTTTGCCTCCGGTGCTAATCCGAATTTTCTCTTTTTTGAAATACCTACCAAGTTTTTAAGCACGGTCAATCCATGGTCATCATTTCCAATTGAACTGCTGAAAACATCTTTCTCTTGATTGAGAAAATCCCTAGTGTGAATCACTTTGTTTTTCTTGCGGCTGTTTTTTAAATAATTTGCACTTCTAAACCCAGCAAATCCTGCGTCAACCACTCCGATAATTACTCCATCACCATTCAAACCTTTCTTTCTTAGGCAACTTTCTCCAATCAATTGTAACTTTTGATCTGAAACAATCAACTGCGTGTCTAAAGAAGCTATTATTTTTTTATACTTTTGAATTGAACTGATTTTTTTTACATAATTCAAACTCAAAATTTGCGTAATTTCACTAGAATCGGCTTTTATCCAGCAAGCATTCAACCACTTCAAAGTACCTAAGATTTCAACATCAAAAGCCTTTAGCCCTTTTAGAAATTCAGCCTTCACAGGCAAATCAGAGTATTGATATTTAGAGATTTTTAAGGCTTCTCTGTTTTGATAAGTGGTTTGGCTCAAACATGGTGAATATAATTCACAACTGTCTTTTTCAGTGAATTCAACAACGAAATATTCTTGTGAATATACTGATGAATATATATTCAAGAGCAAAACAGTTACCAAAAAACGAACAGAATTAAAAAAGAATATACCCTCTTCTTTTATACCTTTCATCCTTGTTTTTTGTTTTTCAATAAGGAATAAATCACCAAACCTAAGCCGGCAAGAACCAATGGGATACTCAAAATTTGACCCATGTTGAACGCTAATTCATCTTCAAAAGCCACTTGATTTTCTTTGAGGTATTCCCACAAAAACCTTAGCCCGAAACAAACGGTCATGAAAAGCCCTAACAACAAACCATTCGGTGTGTTTTCTTTTAACTTGAGATAAATTGCACCCAATAACAACATCAACAAAATACATGAAATGCTTTCATAAAGTTGAGAAGGGTGTCTCGGCACACCACCAACAACTATCTCAAGAACTTGATATTTTCCGTCATCATAAACCAAAGGTTTGAAACCTTTTAAGGCTTCAACATGGTTATGGTCATCTTCATCAAAACCTTCTAAGATGTGAGGAATCAGTTTTTCTCCAATTTCTTCAAGCTTTTTTTCATCAGCTGAGTTCTTGTTGAAATGCAATTTCAAACTCAAAGGCATATATTCAGATTCTTCAATTTTAGCCGATGATTTTTCAAATGAAATCTTTTTCGGTCTAGGTAAAAGTTGTTGCGCCCTATCAAAATAGTTAAAAATATTGTCTTGAACACTTCTCACAAACACAAATCCTGACTCTGATTGTGTGGGTTTTCCAATAATTTCTGAATTCATTAAGTTGCCCAATCGTATGAAAGCACCAGCCAAAGCAATAGTGATTACCAAACGGTCTAAAAGCCAAAGAAAACCCTGATTTTTAAATTTTCTTGAATATATCCAAATGCCTCCCAAAATGGCAATGGCTGCTCCATGACTAGCCAATCCGCCTTCCCAAATTTTTAAAATTCTTATCGGGTCTTTCAAATAAATATCGGGCTCATAAAATAAACAATGACCTAATCTAGCCCCAATCACCGTTGCAGAAACCATCCAAACCGTTAGATTATCTACCTCGATTTTACTTTTCCCTTCCCAAGCATAAATTTTATACATGATTTGTTGACCAAGCAAAAAAGCTATGGCAAAGCCTAAACCGTACCAACGAATGGCAAAATTGCCCAACTCAAAAATTTCAGGACTTGCGTTCCAGATGATAAAAGAAAACATAAAAAATCTTAGATGATTGCAAAGCTAAAAAGAATTTGAGAAAATATGGTTTGAGAGTTTTTCTTTTAACAAAGATGTTAAATTTATTTTTGGGCAAACCGCCTTATGGGCGGCCCGGCTTTCACGGCTCGCTCTTTTTTGTTTCGCTTTGGGCTACACAAAAAAGGAGCTCAAACAAACCGCTCAATCCGTTTTGCGATTGAGTTCAAGAGCAAAGTTTGAAATCTGATTTCCACTAAAAAGATTTTTGTTCAAAATATCAATGTTTCAACAACAACTCTTTAAAAACATTGCCGTTATTATGCTAAGACTTTATTAATCCGAACAATTATGGCAACAATGGTGAAACACAACAAAGGAGGAGAGTTTTTGATTAAGCAATCAAACCACAACGAAATATTCATCCCCGAAGAGTTCACTGATGAGCAGTTGATGATGAGGGACATGTGCAGAGATTTTATCAATTCAGAGGTCATACCAAACTTAGACAGAATTGATGCTCAAGAAGAAGGATTAGTGCCTAAGTTGTTGGAAAAAGCAGGTGAGTTAGGAATTTTAGCTGTTGCCATTCCCGAAGAGTATGGCGGTTTTGGCAAAGATTTTAACACAGGCTTGCTGGTGACAGAAGAAATAGGTGCGGGGCATTCTTTTGCAGTTGCAATGGCTGCTCACACAGGAATCGGGACTTTACCTATCCTATATTTTGGAACAAAAGAACAAAAAGAAAAATATATCCCCAAATTGGCTACCGGGGAGTTGAAAGCCAGCTATTGTTTAACAGAACCAGGTTCAGGTTCTGATGCATTGGCTGCCAAAACAAAAGCCATTCTAACACCTGATGGTAATCATTATGTCTTGAACGGACAAAAAATGTGGATAACAAACGCCGGGTTCGCTGATGTTTTCATCGTTTTTGCACAAGTGGATGGTGATAAATTCACCGGTTTCATAGTGGAAAGAAACGCCGAAGGTTTGAGTTTCGGAAACGAAGAGCATAAAATGGATCTGTATCAAAGGCTCTTCAACCCGTCAAGTGTTTTTGAGCGATGTGAAAGTGCCAAAAGAAAACGTTTTAGGCGAAATCGGAAAAGGCCATTTGATTGCTTTCAACATCTTGAACATAGGAAGAATCAAATTGGCAGGCGCTGCATTAGGTGCTGCCAAAAGAACGGCAACGCTTTCTATTCAATACGCCAAAGAAAGGAATCAATTCAAACAACCCATTGCTAATTTCGGAGCCATTCAACATAAATTAGCTGAGCAGGCAATTAGAATCTTTGCATTGGAATCTGCCATGTACAGAGCTGGTGCCGACATAGGAAACATGGAAGAAGAGCTGGTTGCCCAAGGTAAATCATTTGAACAAGCGCTTATGGGTGCGGCTCAGGAATTTGCTGTGGAATGTGCAGTGTTGAAAGTGGCAGGCTCTGAAATGTTGGATTATGTAGTTGATGAAGGGGTTCAAGTGTTTGGGGGATATGGATTTTCGGCTGATTATCCAATGGACAGGGCTTATAGAGATTCCAGAATCAATAGAATATTTGAAGGAACTAATGAAATCAACAGAATGCTCACCATTGACATGCTCATGAAACGCGCCATGAAAGGTGAATTGGACTTGATGGGACCTGCGATGGCTGTTCAAAAAGAATTGATGTCTATTCCTGATTTCAACGAGGATTTGGGCGATTCACCTTTTGCTGTTGAACATAAAATGATTGCTCAAATCAAAAAAGCAATTTTAATGATTGCCGGTGCAGCAGCTCAAAAATTTATGATGGCGCTTTCTCAAGAACAAGAGATTTTAATGAATGTAGCGGATATGATTATTGAAACTTATGTGGCTGAATCAACCCTTTTGAGAACGGAAAAAATCTTAGAACAAAAGGGTGAGGATGCAGCAAAAGTTCAAGTTGAAATTGTGAAAACTTTGTTCACAGATTTGTCAGATAAAGTATT
>JBDNDT010000273.1:0-4393 GCA_046718985.1 Cytophagales bacterium | reverse complement strand
AAAACGATAGATATGGCGGTGGCTTATCTCAAAAACAGGGTGAGAAGAAGAGAAACAACAAAATATTATTACCAAACAGCAACGAATCAAATGAGATTAGAAAAAGAAATAGCCCCTAAGGAATTGATTTATAGTCTGTATGTTTTGGCTCTTGCTAATCAAAAAGACCTCAACACGATGAATTATTATAAATCAAATCTCAATAAGCTAGCTTTTGATTCTAGATACTTGCTCGCCTGCACTTTTCTACTGATGGGAGATGAAAACAGTTTCAATTCTTTGTTACCAATCAATTTCAAAGGTGAAATTTCTACTCGTCAATCGGGAGGTTCTTTTCATTCGCCTTTGAAAGACCTTGCCATGTCATTGTTGTCTTTGATTGAGTCAAAACCAAATCATCCTCAAATTCAGCCCATGACAAGGCATTTGGTAGAACAATTCAGTAAAGAAAAGTATCCTAACACTGTAGAAAATGCTTTTGCTTTGCTTGCAATCGGAAAGCTGGCCAACAAGAGCAAAAACTCAAAAACAGAAGCAGTTGTTTTATCAGATGGAAAAGAAATTTCGAAAATTAACAATGAAAATCAGTTGTTTTCAAAAACATGGGAAAGCAAAAGTCCTAACTTAACAATAGAAAATTTAAACGAGGGAAATGTATATTATTATGTTTCTACTGAAGGTTTCACGGAACAAGAAAACTTGAAAGAAGAAGATAGCTATCTTTCGGTGAGAAGGGTGTTTTTAAACAGAAACGGTGATTTGATTTCAAATCTAAAATTCAAGCAAAACGACTTGATTGTGGTTAAAATCGTTTTAGAGAATCAAGAAAAAACAAACATAGAAAACATCGTGATTACTGACTTGTTACCCGCAGGTTTTGAAATTGAAAATCCCAGAATCACTTCAACAGCACAATTTAATTGGTTGAATGATGCTGATGCACCAGAATATATTGACATCAAAGATGACAGAATTAATCTTTTTACATCCATCCATAAAAACAAAAAGGTTTTTTATTACATGGCGAGAGCGGTGAGCAAGGGTACTTACAAACTAGGTTCCATTGCTGCTGATGCAATGTATCAAGGAGATTATCATTCTTATTCCGGTAGCGGTTGGGTGCTTGTGGAGTGATTAAAATTAAAAGCATGTTCAGAAATACCAAAAATAAAAAGAGAATTAAAGTTCTTTATTTTATTTATGACATTGACAAAGCACTGATTTTTGAGTGGATATTTTCTAAAATCAATCAAAATAAATTTGAATTGGTGTTTGTTTTGTTGAATTACAGAAAAAGTGGTTTTGAGGATTTTTTGACAGAAAATAATGGGAAATTCTACAGAGTCGAATATAAAGATAAGTCAGATATACTAAAAGCATTCCTCAAAGTCTTCAAAATCATCATTTTTGAAAAACCAAAAATTGTACACTGTCATTATTTTGATGCCAATATCATTGGAATCATTTCATCATTTTTTCTGGGAGTGAAGAAAAGAATCTACACTAGACATTATAGTACATATCATCATGATTATTTCCCGAAAGCTGTTTGGTATGACAAATTAATCAATTGGTTTTCAACTGATATTATATCCATAAGCAAAGTTGTCTCTGAAGTGCTGATTGAAAAAGAGAAAGTGCAACAACGAAAAATTCATTTGATTCATCACGGCTTGATATACAAAGATTTTAACGAAGTTGAAGAGACAAGAATCGCATCTCTCAAAAAAAAATATGAATATGAAAATAATTTTCCTGTTATTGGTGTGATTTCAAGACAAACAGAATTGAAAGGAATACAATATATTATTCCGGCATTTAAGGATTTGTTAGTAGATTATCCGAATGCTAAATTGGTTTTGGCAAATGCGGTAGGTGATTATAAAAATGAAATAAATTTTCTACTTTCCACTTTGCCGAAAGAGACTTTTATAGAAATTCGATTTGAATATGACACTCCGGCATTTTATAAAACTTTTGATGTTTTTGTACATTGTCCTATTGACATAAAAGTAGAGGCATTTGGTTTAACCTATATTGAATCATTAGCTGCAGGGATTCCCTCGGTTTTTACTCTTTCAGGAGTGGCATCTGAGTTTATTGAGCATAAGAAAAATGCTATTGTTGTTTCGCATAAAAATGTCAGGGAAATCACTGATGCAATAAAGCTCCTTATCACTGATAATACTTTGAGACAAAAAATAATTCAAAATGGCAACGAAGATGTTAAGAATTTTGATTTTGAGAATATGCTTTTAAAACTTGAAGAATTATATTCATCAAAATAAATAGATGAATTCCGCAATTTGTTTCAAATGCTTAAATCAAAGTTATTGTTTATTCAAGATTTTTCACTGACTGTGATTCTTTTTCTGATTCTACTCAAAGACTCAGGCGTGATTCCTAGATAACTCGCCATTTGATACAGTGGCACTCGATTGAACAGTTGTGGTTTTTCTTCCAATAATTTTAAATATCTCTTTTCCGGATTCAATGTTTTGAAATCCATCAAGCTATCGTGCATTTTTTTGGTTTCAGCTTCAAGTGCTTTGCTGTTGATATCAATCATTTGAGGCATTTGAACCATCACAATTTGTTCATCTCCCGGATTTCCTTCTATCAAAACAGTGTCTTCATTGCAAATCAAGAAAAACTTTGAAGGTTCTGTTTCATTGGAAAAAGTTGAAGAAACAGGTTCACCTTCCATAAAGAAGTTGGTGGTTTTTTCTTCACCATCCATCATGAAATATTGACGCACCAATCCTTTCAACACAAAAAACATTTGTTGGGTGCTTGGTCTTCTGATAACAAAATGGTGTTCTTAGCAAAGGATTTGATTTTCATCATTTCTGACATTTGTTGCAAATCCTCATCATTTATTTTCCCAAACTGAGACATGTATTGCCTAAGCATCTCTAAAGTCTCTAAACTATTCTTGGTCATTATTTTAATTGTGATTTCATTTATTAACCTAAGTCAAGAAGACTTAGGCTATATACGCACAATTTTGTGTAAAAATAATACAGATGAACGATAAAATCATTTCAAAAAACAAAGTAGCCAAACAAGCAGGTTGGTTATATTTTTCCATGTAATTGGGTGCAATTGGTTTGGTGTATGCGCCTTCACAAATCTTAGACCTCAATGATGCGGCCATCACTTTGAAAAATCTTACAGAAAAGGCGTTAATATTAAGAATTGGCATCATTTCAAATGTATTGTGCCAAATTGCTTTTTTGTTTTTAGCAGTGAAACTCTATCTGTTATTCGAAGAAGTGGATAAATTCTTGAATATTTTGTTGCTTTCGTGTGTGGTTTCTTCCATCGGTGTTGCTTTTTTTTTGATTTATTTTCAATTAGATGCTTTGTTTTTGCCTAAACAAACCTATATGAGTCTAGGTGAAATGCAATCAAAAGCACAATGGGCACTAATTCGTTTTAACAATGGGATAATATTTATTGGCTTTTTTTGGGGGCTTTGGTTGATTCCCTTTGGCTTGTTGGCGTTGAAGTCAGGCTATATGCCCAAAATTATTGCTTGGTTGCTGATTGTAGGGGGTTTCTCTTATATCTCTGATTCTTTTGTATTTGTGATGTTTCCGAGTTTGAAAGAATTCACCACTAGAGTGACGGAAATCATCCCTACGGTTGCAGAATTGTCAGCAGTTTTTTGGCTCATGATTAAAGGAATAAACAATAAAAGTCTTTACAAAAACTAATTTTAAAATGGAAAAGAAAACGTTATTATCCACTTTGTGGGTTGTGTTAACCGTAAATTTTATCTTTTGCGATGTCTTTACATTGATGCATTCAGAAGATTTGAAAAAAATATTAACCGGTGTGGTTGATAATATTGAAATCTCTCAGGAATTTCTACTCTTTTTTGCCTTCATGATGGAAATTCCAATGCTAATGATTTTGTTCTCTCGTTTGCTTAAATATAAAATCAACAAGATTTTGAATATCATTTCAGCACTCTTGTTGACTGTTATTCAAGTTTGGAGCTTGACATCCGGAAGTTTTACACTTCATTATGCTTTTTTTAGCTTAGTTGAAATCTCTATCTGTATCTTTATTTTCTTGATAGCTGTGTTTTGGAAACCAAGTCATAACACTTAAACTTGATTGTTTGGAATATTGAATTTGTTGGAAGTCACTATCATTAATTTTATGTTAATTCAATTCGATTTTTTGAAAAAATCAAATCCTTATGCTTTATTTGGATATTAACTTTTAACATATCATGGAAAACACACTGAAAAAATTTTTCCCAAATGCAGTAAAAGGTGAAGATGCTATCAAACAGTATATCGCCAAGATGGAAAAGGATTACGGAATTGACCTTCACAAAACACTTTTTGCAACTTCAATTTGTGCGGATGATGCCAATTTC
>JBDNDT010000272.1:0-4423 GCA_046718985.1 Cytophagales bacterium | reverse complement strand
CCAAGTTGACGATAAGGCATAATCGAGTCGACTTTAAGGCTAAAACAACTCGACGATAAGGCATAATCGAGTTGACTTTAAGGCTTGACGGCAAAAGTTTTCACCAAGCTTGACGGAGAACTTGTTTCCTAAGATTGGGAACAAAAAACACTGCTTTGGCGAATTTTAGCCAATTCAAGGCACCAACGGGCAGAACAATACAAGAACTGCGACAAGCAATTCAAAAACTACGACAAAACTTTCGCATATTTACGAGTTAGGTGCAACCCTAAAGACACGACACAGTAACTAAAATATCACAGACGACAGAAATGCTTGAAATAAGAAAAGGAACAGCGACAAAAAACTATGAAAACACTTTTTTCAGAGAGTTTGCAGACAATTTGAAGAAGATGTTTGACAAATATTCGCTTGACGGGTTACTTATTGCCAACTCTGAATGTGAAGCGGAAAGCCGACTGCAAATTGATGCTTTGCTTGTAACACGCAAAGCGGTTTTAATAATTGACTTTAAAAATAAGGGAGGAAAAATTAAACTTCCTGGCAATGCTAAAGATGAATTTGAATTTGGAAGGTGGACAACAGATGTTCCAAATGAATATGTTTTAGCCGGGAGTTCAAACAATATGAATCCGTTTGCCCAATTAAAACGACAAAAAGAACGATTTATCAAAGTGGTAGAAAAACACATACAACCTAAACTGCCGCTTCGCGGCAGTTCGTTTAATGCTTTCCACACCGTTAGAGCAGTTTGTTTTCAGAAACCAATAGAATTGATTGGTAAAATCCCGACAAAAGAAGAATTGAACTTTTTCATTTTTGACCAAAGCAACTACCTTGAAACAATAAAAGATATCATTGACATTTCAGACAAAGATGTTACGCTAACAAAAGATTCATTTGACCTTTTCAAAGAAGTTTTCCGAGCAGACATTTTTGACACTTCCGAAAAATACGACCAAGTAACCGATTTTACTTCTTATCACACTGAATTAGATTTTGAAAATCTTTATCCCGACCAAAAATCGGCACTTAATGAAATTGACAACTTTATTAAATCAGAAGAAGAAAAGATTTTCATACTTCAAGGAACTTCATTAAGCGGGAAAACACATTTAATTCCATTCATTCAAGACATTGCTTTTAATAATCAAATAAAGGAAGTAAAACTTTTTGCTTCGTCAAGCAGAATTTCAAATAACCTTTTAAAAAGTTCAAACTTAGAATTTGAAAGCATTTATTCATACATCTATGGTGGCAATTCAACGGTTATTAGTGAGAAAGAAAATGATGATGAAGAAACCGAAAATTCTTTGAACTTAGAAATTGTTCCACTTCTAAAATCTGATGACACAGAAGAAGCTATTTTTATTGTTGATGAATCACATTTGATTTCGGATAACTATCACCAATCTGTTGATTTAAGATTTGGTTCAGGTAAATTACTTAAAGATTTTTTGGAGTTTGCGGACTTAAAAAATAGTAAGCGAAAAATAGTATTCATTGGCGACAGTTTCCAACTTTCGTTAGGTAAAAAAGAAGAATCATCTCTAAATCCTGATTATTTGAATAACGAATACGGATTTAAAAACAAGGCATTTCAATTGATTGATAAAGAAAATAAATCAACTATTGTTGCAGAAGCACTCAAAGCGGTTAATTGTATTCGTCAGCAATCATTTAACAATCTTGCTTTCAACTTTTCTGAAAACATCAGAACATTATCAAAGGAAAATTTGAAAGAAGAAATTGAAAACTCGTTAAACACAAATTCCAATTCTCATATCCTTTGCTACTCAAATTCTGATGCTCAAAAAGTTAATTATTGGATAAAAAATTCCATTCTAAAAAATGGAAACGAATTAACCAAAGACGATTTTGTGATTTTTGGAAACAATATTCGTGTAGAAGATGAAAACGACCCATTTGCAGAACCTAAGAAAATATTTAATGGACAATTCGGGACAATTTTGAGTGTTTCAGACTTAATCACAAAGGACTTGAAACTTCTTACACCTTTGTATTTTCGTAAAACTCAAATTCAACTGAAAGAAACAAACCATATTCTTTCTTTTTTAAGTTTTGAGAATTTTCGTTTAAGCGAAAAAGGAGAGCTTTCAAAAGAAGAAATAATTTCATTCAACATTTTACTTAATCAACTTACCGAAAAGGAAATTCCAAATTTCAAAAGCGGTAAATACCAGACAGATGAAGAAATAAAGAGTTTAATAGACAAATATGAAACAGCCAAGAAAGAAGGTAAAAAAAATACAGGTATAACGAAATTGACAAAAGCACTTCAAAAGCAATTAAGAAATATCCCATCTTCTGATTATTACAAATTCAAAAATTCCGCACAACTTCGTTTTGGTTGGGCTTTGACCGTTCATAAATCAATGTCTTACAAGTGGAATGAAATTTATTTTAATGTTGAAACAGGTGGCGGAAAAACGAACGTAAACTATTTCAAATGGATTTATACAGGCTTAATAAGAGCAACACAAAAAGTTTCTTTGATAAACTACGAGCCAATTAATCCGTTTTTCAAATTGACTATAAATCCGGCCGTTCCTAAAATAGAAAAAGGAAAAGAATTGTTTTACGTTGCTGACACAACTGCTGACCTTTCAAACTTTAATAAAACAACAACTGAAAAATTCAAATTTCCCGACATTGAAAATAAATCTTCCTTGTTGCAGTTGTTTCAGTTTGTTGAAAATAAAATTGCTCAAAACAATTTATCTATAAACATAATCAACCACCCTAATTATCAAGAACTTTACGAAATCAAAGGTGGTTCAGGCGAATTGGCTACCATTTCAATTTATTACAACAACAAAGGGCAATTTAAAATGCCAACGCTGATGAAATCAACGCCAAAAGAATTTGGTGAAGAACTTCTTAATCTTTTGAAATCGGAAAATCAAATTTCAGACTTTGCGTTTATTCACAGTAATTGGCGAAAATCAATATACGAGAAGTTATACCAACAACTAAAATCAAAGAAAATTGGTTTTGGTTACATAATACAAGTTCCTTACAAAGACACAATTCAATTTAACAACGGAACGGAAACTCTTGTTGCTGATTTGTATTATGACGGGGAGGGATTTTTCACATCAATGATTGCAACATCTTGCACTAACATTGACTTTTGGGCTGAAATTCAAAGTTTTTTCAATCAAACAAAATAAAACTAATGCCTACTCTGTTTGAATTTAGTCAGCAAATTGCCACGTTTAAAAAGGAAAAGAAATTTTCCGAAGCACTCTCCTATTTCAGAGAAAACAAAGGCGGTTTTACAAAAGAGCAAATCGGAAACAATGAATATATCGTTTCTGATATGATTTCTTGTTTGCGATATTCAAATCATTTAGACGCAGGTTTTCAATTTTTGAGCATTTACGGAATAGTAATAAACGAAGAACAAAAAGAGCGAATTTTAAGTGCTTATGGTTGGTTACTTTGGGCAAAGTATAAAGCCGAGAATGAAAATAACGGACATTCAGCAACTGAAGACGATTATTTTGAAAGTGAAGATGAAGAAACCGTAATAGAAGATTTTGACTTTGATAAAAGCGAGTTACTTGAAAAAGTTGAAACTTTAATTCCAATTCTAAATTCACTCAATAGCGATTTTACAAAAACACTTTCTTCAAATCTTTTTACGATTGTCTTAAAATCGGAAAAGAAAAAACCTGCACCGAATTGGAAATTGGTAAATGAATTTTGTAACAAAATTGACAGAGATAAACTCTCTAAAGAATGCTCCACAATAAAAGTTGAGCGAAAAGGACAACTAAAAGATATGGAATTGGCATCCGACTTTGAAAATTGGTATGCCTACAAAACAAAAGCACTTGCGAAATTAGGTGAATGGAAAGAATGTTTTGATTTATCAAAAGAAGCACTTGAAAAAATTGAAAACTTCCATTACTCAAATGATGTTTGGTTTTCAAGACGAGTTGCGTTATCAAAAAGAAATCTTGGCAACACAGAAGATACAATTCAAGAACTTCAAACTATACTCAAAAAGAAACGTGAATGGTTTATTCAAAAAGAATTAGCCGAATTGTATTTTGAAAAAGGGAACATTGAATCTGCATTAAAACAAGCGACTGATGCAATGAACAATTTTGGACCGTTAGAATTTAAAGTTGATTTGTTGTATTTGCTTGGAAAAATTCTAAAACAGCAAGACAAATTGGAATTGTCATTTCAGCATTTTTCGCTATCAAAACTTATCAGACAAGCGGAAGAATGGAAGTTGCCACAAAAACTATTTGATGAATTAAGAACTTTTTCGTTTTCAGAAATTCCACAAACGGACTTTAAGAAACTGAAAAATGAACTTCAAAAATATTGGGACAGTTTCAAAGCACAGCAGACAAAATCAAATGACAGACCAAGAACATTTGACAAC
>JBDNDT010000271.1:0-4425 GCA_046718985.1 Cytophagales bacterium | reverse complement strand
TTCTAAGCTTGGGAAGAAGAAAACGACGATTTGGCGAATTTTAGCCAATTCAAGACACTAACTGACAGCACAATACAAAGACAACGACAAGACAATACAAGCACTACGACAAAACTTTCGCATATTTGAGAGTTAGCTGCAACCCTAAAGGACGACACGACAAACAAAAACGAACAGAAAAACGAGAGACAAAATGCCAACCCTTCGCAAAATAAAAAGAGCTGCAAGCCAACGCACAAGCCGACACAAATTGCAGCACATTTTATTTTGCCCAACCGCACCAAGCCCACCCACCACCCGACTGGCGGACAGGTGACAACTTGAAGGGCATTTTTGACAGATTAGCGGTTTTAAAAACTAACTTTACGGACTAAAAAAATTGGAATAACAGAATGACAATAGCAGATATTTTAAGAGACAGTAATTATAGCATTTCTTTGTTCACCGACAAAGAAATTAATCAGTTAGAAGCGGACATTTTGTTTCGTGAAGTTAAGGGCAAAAAGACACCTTACTTAAAATGTATTATCCGACAAAAGGAAATCAAACTTACACCCGAAGAAATTGTAAGACAGCTTTACGTTAAGCGACTGATTAACCTGTATAAATATCCTCAACAACTTATACAGCTTGAAATCGGTATCAACTTTGGCATTGAAGTAAAACGGGCAGACATTGTAGTTTATGACAGCCACCGACCTGATACACCTTACATAATCGTTGAACTCAAAAAACCTAAACTTAAAGAGGGCAAAGAGCAGTTAAAAAGTTATTGCAATGCAACAGGTGCACCAATAGGCATATGGTGCAACGGTAGTATAGAGCAGTTTTACCACAGACAAGACCCAAACTATTTCAGTGAACTTTCTGATTTACCATACGGTAACGAAAACCTTGACGACTTTTTAAAACAGCGTAACCAATACACCATTCTTGACTTGCTTATAAACGACAAGTTGAAAGAGAAATCGCTGAAACAAATCATTTTAGAGTTAGAAGATGAAGTTTTGGCAAACGCAGGAGTTGATGTTTTTGAAGAATGTTTCAAACTCATTTTTACAAAACTATATGACGAGAAACAAAGTGGTGATGATATTACCACAATTCAAAAATGGTTAGAGTTCAACCCTGACAAAACTATAAATGACATTCCCGAAACAGTATCAAAGAAATTCAGAAAACTACAATTCCGAAATATCGGAACTGACAAACAAGTAAAAGACAATTTTGAAGAATTGTTTTTAGAAGCACAAGGCGAATGGAAAGGCATTTTTCCGCCAGCAACGCAACTAAGCCCACGTATGACACCTTCTCATACAGCAATTTGTATTTCTTACTTGCAAAACATTAAACTTTTCAATTCAAACCTTGAAGTAGTTGATGAAGCATTTGAATACCTAGTAAATAAAAGCAACAAAGGAGAAAAAGGGCAATATTTTACACCACGATATGTAATTGATATGTGTGTAAAAATGCTAAATCCGAAACCCGAAGAATATATGATAGACACCGCAGCAGGTAGTTGCGGTTTCCCTGTTCATACTATTTTTAAAGTATGGCAAGAGCTTAACCCGGATGAAAGCCATTTGTTTACAGCACAAGACAAAACCAAAGAGCAAATAAAATATGTTCGTGAAAAAGTGTTTGCCATTGACTTTGACGACAAAGCTGTAAGAGTTGGCAAAACGCTGAACATAATTGCAGGGGACGGTGAAACAAATGTTTTACTTCTAAACTCGTTGGACTATGAAAGTTGGAACGAAGCAGCCAAAGACAGTGCTTTTCAAGCTGACTTTGGGACAGGGTTTGCCAACTTTGAAAAATTACGAGTAAACAAAAAAGAAGTAAACGGCAGAAAGGATTATCGTAATTTCCAATTTGATGTTTTAATGGCTAATCCACCATTTGCAGGTGATATTAAAGACAGCAAAATCATAACCAAATATGAACTTGGGAAAAAATATCAAACCAAAACCGTAAAAGAAGCCAATGAAACAAAAAAAATTTCTGTCCATAAAGGTTGGGCAGAAAAAATTAGCCGTGATATACTTTTCATAGAGCGTAACTTAAATATGCTCAAGCCGGGCGGACGTATGGCAATTGTTTTACCTCAAGGCAGGTTTAACAACAGCACAGATAAATTTATTCGTGATTTCATTTCACAGCATTGCAGAATATTAGCGGTTGTGGGCTTGCACCCAAATACCTTTAAACCCCATACAGGCACGAAAACAAGCGTTCTATTTGTGCAAAAATGGGATGACGAACTTTGTCCAAAACAAGAAGATTACAATATATTTTTTGCAACTCAGAAAGTTCCAGGCAAAGACAATAGCGGTGAAAAGGTTTTTGAAACAGAGTTAGTCCCAGCAGTAGAACCCATTTACAAAACTTGGACAGAAGATGTTGTAGATGAAGATACAGGCGAAACTGTAACAATTGAACGAAGGGAAATTTTAAAAGAAGGACATCCCGAATACACCAAACTAAAAACTGACCGTTGGGGACACCCAATCGTTAAACACGATTTGTTCAATACAGACGGCTTAACACAAGACGGAATTGCAGAAGCATTTGCAGAATTTGCAAAAAAAGAGCGGTTAAGTTTTTTTCTCTAAGCCCCTTTGATGAAGCCAAATACAAGGCATTGTTAAAGGGGCTTGAAGTCGCAGAAGTAAGTTTTAGCAAAATTGACCTGAATGACAGAATTGATGCTGAATATTTTCATAAAGATTCTTTAGACATTCAGAATATACTTGAACAAAAAGGTTCTATTAGATTTGACACATTCGGTGACTTTGTAGCCAGTGCATTTTATCCAGCTGCAACACACCTGTATGAAATTGGTGACCTTCCATTTATTAGATGTGTGGACTGCATTTCTTTCCCTTATATAACCTCAAATCAAAATAGAACATTTGAGAAAATACCTACAGAGTTTGCTGTTGAACAAAAGGGAATTTCCATTCTTACTAAAGGTGAAATGGTCATTACTAAAGTTGGTTCACCTTGTTACGCAAGTCTTGTTTATGACATTGAAAGTGTTGCCCTTTCAAGAACAGTATTAGGATTAAAGAACATTAGAAACATTGAACCAAATTATCTGCTAGCATTTCTACGTTCAAAATATGGCTTCAATCAACTTTTAAGACAAAGAGAGTTGACAATACAATATCAACTTACGTTAGAAAGAGTAAAAAATATACTTGTTTACACACCAAATAGTGAATTACAGAAAGTAATTGGTAAAAACATAATGACTTCTACAAAAAGAATGGTAGAAGCAGAGAATGTTTACAGAAATACAGAAGAAACCTTATTGAGTTACTTGAAACTTGATAAATGGCAACCTAAGCAGGATAAAATTTCTATAAAGTCACTTTCTTCTTCATTTAAAATAAGTGGGAGATTAGATGCTGAATTTTACCAACCAAAATATGATGAACTTGTAAACATAATAAGGAAAATAGAACACAAAACATTAGGAAGCATTGCGAGTTTCAAAAAATCAATAGAGCCAGGTTCAGACGCTTATCAAACAGAAGGCATTCCATTTATTCGTGTTTCAGACATTTCAAAGTTTGGGCTTTCAGAACCCGAAATCCACATTGACAGAGAAATATATAATGACGAAACACTTAAACCAAAGAAAGACACAATTTTACTTTCAAAAGACGGTAGCGTAGGCATTGCCTATAAAGTAGAACAAGACCTTGATGTAATTACTTCAAGTGCATTGCTTCATTTGACAATTACAGACAAAGAAGTTTTACCCGACTATTTGACTTTGGTGCTTAACAGCAAATTGACACAAATGCAAGCCGAGAGAGATGCAGGCGGTTCAATCATTCAACATTGGCGACCAGACGAAATAAAACAAGTTCTAATTCCAATTTTACCAATGGACACACAAAAAGAATTGGTAAAACAAATCCAACAGTCATTCAAACTAAGACAAGAAAGCACGAAACTAATTGACATAGCAAAACAAGCGGTTGAAATCGCAATAGAACAAGACGAGAATACAGCTTTGAAATTCATAAAAGACAACACATAAGCCAACGCTATTGGTGGCACATTTGCAAAACCGCACAAGGCAACGCTAAAACCAAGTTTTGCAAAAGAGCCACCAAGCCAACGGACAGAAATAACGACACTAAATGACTGACAAACTGACGATAAGAACAGAAGGGCAGCAGCTAACAGCGGTTTGGCGTAATGGCGGGTTCAGTGCTTCGTATGACAGTTTTGTGGTGGGTTCAAGTGCAGTTCTTCGATTGAAAATTTGTGCTAATAATCCGCCACTACGCCAAGCCGCAAAACGTTGGGTGCAATGCTATTTGACCGACAGTGCAACATTAAACTAACAAGAGAATTAACGACTTTTTTGACTACATTTGAAATATGAATTATTGGATAGAATTA
>JBDNDT010000270.1:0-4453 GCA_046718985.1 Cytophagales bacterium | reverse complement strand
TTCTTGATAGGGGGGGAATAAGTTGTGGTCTTCATGATATTGCATGAAATAAGCGATGGCGATAAATTGGGGAACATAACTACGGGTTTCTTGAGGGAGAAAATCATAGATTTTCCAGAAATCATTCTTTCCACCTGCTTTTTTGATGGCTCTTTGGACATATCCCGGTCCGCAGTTGTAAGACGCCAAAGCCAAATGCCAGTCACCAAAAGCATTATACAGCCACTTCAGATAGCGACAAGCACTTTCTGTGGATTTAACAATATCCAAACGTTCATCAATGTAGTTGTCAATTTTCAGACCATAAAGTCTTCCGGTGCTGGGTATAAACTGCCAAAGACCTAATGCATTTGAAGGCGAAAGTGCTGTCGGTTTCAATCCTGATTCAACCACTGCCAAATATTTCAACTCATCAGGCATCCCATATTTTTTTAAGATTTCTTCAAAAATCGGGAAGTAAAGTGTTTTCCTTTGAAGCATCAAAATGGAATATTCCCTTCTACGTCTCACGAAAAAATCAATAAAAGAGTTGATTTTGGGGTTGTAAAGCAGTTTTATCTCTCCTTGTGCACAGCTCATTCTGTCACGAATCAACTCTTCTGTGACTTCGGGAACGAACTCATAAGTGCCAAAATATAAATTGGGCACATCAGCTTCTAATTCATCAACAAAACTGGTGTCAGCTGCCGCAATGATTTCTACCGAATCACTGAGAGAAACCACTTGAGCCTTTGATAAAAAAGTGATTAAAAATAAGAATGTAGCAAAAAAAAACTTCAAATCAGATTACTTTTTGGCATCTAAAGACAATTCACTGTTGACCATCATGTTATGTGCAAAAGCAAGAAGTTTGGCTTCATTGAAATAATTCCCAATCACTTGAACTCCAATTGGCATATTATTTTTGTCATGACCAACCGGCAATGAAATGGCGGGTACACCTGCTAAATTTGCATGAACGGTGAAAATATCCGCTAAATACATTTCCAAAGGATCTGTAGTTTTTTCACCAATTTTGAAGGCAGTTGTTGGGGTGGTAGGCATCAAGAGAAAGTCATGATTACTCAAAAGTTTCTCGGTACTTTCTTTGATGAGTCTTCTCACTTTTTGTGCTTTGTTATAAAAAGCGTCAACATAGCTTGCACTCAACACAAAAGTTCCCAACATGATTCTCTTTTTCACTTCTTTTCCAAAACCTTCTTCGCGTGTTTTTTTATACATGCTTTCGAGGTCTTTGGTGTTTGGGCTTCTGAAACCATATCTCACACCATCATATCTTGACAAATTAGTGCTTGCTTCTGCTGTGGTCAAGATATAGTAAACAGGCAAAAACTTATCCATGTAAGGCAAGTCTATGGCTGAAACTTCATGACCTGAGTCTTTCAATGAATCCAAGCAGTGTTGAAAAGATTCTTTGATTTCAGGTTGAATGGCAGCACTCTCTAAAGCATCTTTGAGATAGCCGATTTTCAGCTTTTTGCCGTCTAATGAATCAAGGGATTTTGAATAAACATCAACCGGTTTTTGAGAAACAGTGCTGTCAAAATCGTCAGCACCTGCCATCACTTCCAAAAGCAAAGCAGCATCTTCTACAGATTTCGTGATAGGCCCAATGCAATCGAATGAAGAACCATAAGCGATGAGTCCAAATCTGGAAATTCTGGAATAAGTGGGTTTTAAACCAATCACACCACAAAAAGCAGCGGGTTGCCTAACAGAACCTCCTGTGTCAGAACCTATGCTTGCTTGGCACATGTCAGCTTGAACAGCTACTGCAGATGCACCCGAAGAGCCACCGGGTACTTTTTCTGGGTCGGCGGCATTTCTAACAGGCCCGAAACATGAATTTTCGTTCGAAGAACCCATCGCAAATTCATCACAACTTTGCCTGCCAATGATAATAGCATCTTCATCAATAAGCCTTTGAATGGCAGTTCCGGAAAATTGAGAGGTGAAACCATCAAGAATTTTGCTTGAAGCTTGCAGTTTGTGGTCTTTGTGACAAAGAACATCTTTCAAACCAATCACCATTCCGGCTAATTTCCCTTGTTGGTTGTTTTTGATTTTTTGGTCAATCTTTTCAGCTTGAGTTCTAGCTTCTTCATCATAAACTTCAATGAAAGCATTCAAATGTTTATTGTTTTGAATGTTTTTCAGGTAATGTTCCACTAGTTTAACACATGACAATGTGCCTGAAGCAATTTCAGATTGTATATCTGATAGTTTATTATAATTTCTCACCTCTAATCTCAGCTTTTTTTCTCGGGATTGGTTTCGTCTATTCCTTTGGTCACTTCGTTTTTAATTTCATTTGTGGCATCCTTGAATTCTCTGATTCCTCTTCCTAAACCTCTTGCCAATTCCGGAATTTTTTTACCACCAAACAAAAGTAAAAGAACAAACAGGATGACAACGATTTCTCCCCAGCCCATTCCGCCGATAAACAATAACGTAGATACAGACATATTTCGATGATTAAAGCACAAATTTAGTTTATTTAAAGCTTAAATAAAACCTTAAATTTTCAATATTCCTTCCTTTGCAATATTTCGCTCAAGATGATTGCATCTTTTACTGATTTTGGATTTTGCAAGATTTTGGAGTAATAAGATTTTTCAGCTTTAGGCTTGTCTTTAAAAATTTTAGAGTCTTCTACTTCGAAACTATCAATCTCATAATCAATTCTGTTTCTTTTTTGAGCTTCACTGATTTTGTCTTCAATTTCTCTCAATCTTCTTTGGTTTTCTTCCAGACCTGAAGCAGCATAATCAGAAGAATATTTCTTGGTTTGTGTTTGTGTTCGGTTTTGAACGGGTTGGGCTTGCTTTTTATGTTGCTTCAATTCTGCTTCTCTTTGCCTTTTTTTCATTTCTTCAAGCAATTCTCCAACAGTGTCATATTTTGGTGTGTTTTCTTGAGGTTTGGCCTCAGGTTGAGGAACATTGCTTTTTTTCTTCCTTGAACTGAACAAATAATAAACGAAAGCAGCAAGTGCATAAAACAATAAACTTTTAAATTCATCCATTTCCCTAAGTGTTTTTGTAAAATTAATCTTTTTAAAACTCTCACCAATGTTTTGCAATCAAATTTATCATTTCAGTGTGAATATGCCCGGCGGCCACCACTTCAATTCCTGAAATTTTATCCAGATTTGGATTACCTCTGAAATCAGTGGTTTTACCACCGGCTTCCTTCAAAATGCAAACACCTGCTGCAACATCCCAAATTTTTACATTGAATTCAAAATAACCATCAAGTCTTCCACATGCCACATAAGCCATGTCAGTTGCAGCGGAACCTAAACGCCTGACACCATGAGAGGTGAGCTGAAAATCTCTTACGACCTTCATATACATGTCTGCACGAGTGTCCATCGTATAAGGAAATCCTGTCACAATCAATGAATCGCTTATTTTTTCAGCCTTCGAGATGTTGATTTTTTCTTCATTCATAAATGCTCCACCACCTGTGTAAGCATGAAAACACTCATCTCTGTTCAATTCATGAACAACACCTAAAACAGCTTCTTTTTTTCTGTTCATCAAGGCAATGCTGATGGCATATAATGGAAGTCTATGCATGAAATTTGTGGTTCCGTCTAAAGGATCTATCACCCATGTCCAATCGGCATCTTCTCTTGCGATGGTTTCTTCTTCGGTAATGAAAGATGCATCCGGAAGTATATTTTTCAAGCCTTCAACTAGTTGTTTTTCAGCTTCTCGATCAACAAAAGAGACCAATTCATTATGATTTTTCTCTAAGGCACTATGTTGAATATCAAAGGTTTTCGCTTCGGTTTGTATGAATTTCCCTACTTTGTGGGTCAATTCGCAGACTTGTTTGGTAATTTCTTTAAGATTCATTAGAATTTGTTTTATATCACTGAATATCAATGATTAACAGTTTTTTAATTGAGTTTTTATATAATCAATCGCAACAAATTTAATTATTTAATATCGTGTTTAAAGAACTGAATGTGGTTTATTTCAAAAATTAAACAACATCTAATCTTTAAAACTAATTCGTTGTGAGTGGTATTATTTGCTTTTTTTCAACCAATTTGTCTTAATATGATAACCTAAAAGCAGTTCAAATCCATCAGCTCGAAATAAATGGGTTTTCAAGAAAAATCCGGTCATTAAGTGTTTGGTGGGGAAAATTTTAAGACCATAACGTTGATAAAGCGGAAAATCAAGATTATAAGGATCATAAAGATAATATGCAGTTTGCAACGATCCATACACCTTTTCAGAGAAAATATATTCATAGCCTAACAAGGCTGCATAACGATGAATTGGATAATAATTATTATTGTAGTAATGATTATTGGCCAGCACATGTCTCAAAGATTCATCATGAGTGAAGTCAAAACCGAGTGTGATTCCCAATTTCCTTTTGAGTCTGAACATGGCTTGACCTGCCAAATTAAACATAGGATACCATGCATCTATTC
>JBDNDT010000027.1:0-12270 GCA_046718985.1 Cytophagales bacterium | reverse complement strand
TAGTCTTTATTAAGGTTCACAGAAGTCCCAAATTCAAAACTCATCTGCCTTTCACTCATTACTCCTGCGTTTTCAAAAGGATAATTATTTCTGAACAAATCATTGAGACCAACACCAACCCTGCCATAAAATGAAAATGTGCTGTTTAAATGATATTTAAGATTCACTTTCAAGCCATAATCATAGAACTTCAATGGTCTTTTTGATGCTTGTCCGTCAGGGAAATCGTTTTTGTTGAAATAATTGGCGTTTTCATCATATTCTCTTTTCTCAACATTTGGATTATTTCCTGCCGGTGTGAATGTTGTATTAGTTTTTCCTTTTCTTTTGGCTGAAAAAATCAATGCAATATAAGGGCCTGCTTCAATTGAAAATTTTTCGTTCGCTTTCAAACCTAAGAATATTGGCATTTCAAGTGTTGTGAATCTGATTTTATAGTCAGAATTTACATTGTTTTTTGACAAGTTGGTGTTCAAAAATGTTTCGTCGTAGCGATATCTTGTTCCTTTCCAACTTAAATTGTTTTCTACTCTTATGTAGATGTCTTCAGTGATTGATTTTGGCTTATAACTGAACCCAATCAAAGGGCGGAACAAAGGTGTGCTTTTCACATTGTTGTCATCGAATGTGAGATAATGAAAACCAAAACCATAATTCAAACTTTGAGAATAAGCAAAGTAGCTCATCAAGAAAAGTAAAATACTAAATTTGATTTTCATTTTTTTTATGGATTATATTTCAATTCAATAGCACCGTTGATACGTTTGTTTGCGTTGATATTCAAGGTTTTTTCACCTGAACCATCATCAATAGTGATTTGGACTGTGCAACTGGGCAACGAACCCTCACTGATTGAATAGAGAATAAGGTAATTGTCTTTTTCGGGTTCAAGTTTAATTTTAATTTCTTTTTTCTTTTTCTCCAAATAATAGTTTTCTAAAAGCCATTCGCCATTGAGGAATAATGATATAACATCTCCGTCAACTTTGTAATTATCCCAAACTTTCAACACCAAATCTTTGTTTTTCATTTTCACTGAATTGGTTTTTATCACCTCTCTACCTCCAAGACTAGATGGTTTTCCTTGATTGTTAAGGGCTAACTCAATTTCTTTTGGTTGCTCAGTGTTGTCAGGAGTTTTTGTCTCAATTGTTTGTTCTTCATTCTGAACTATTTCTTTTTCAACAACAGGTTTTATTTTTTGTACTCTTTTATTAACCTCTAAAATTTTAATCATCTTAATGTTAAAGGAATTAAAGTTTCCGTTTGATGTAAATTTACTTTTAGGTAAATATGTTGGAGCATTTGTAGAACGATTGCTGAAATATGTTTCGCCCGAAACCAAATCAGAAAAACCGAAAGAATATTGATAGGTGAAAATCAACTTCGTTTTTGAACCTAAATTATACATGAAACCGAATTCCGGACCTGCATTGAAAAGCATATTATCACCTGTCTTATATCTTGAACCATAATATTGAGTTGAAGTAAAATTTAAAATCTGCCTTGTGTAGGTGTAGCCATCTTCACCTTCTGAATTAGGGTTAAATGTGAATCTTGTTTGAAAACTACCCAATAAACTCACTCGATCGTTAAGTGGGTAAATATATGCCACATTTAAAGAGATACTGGGAACAACCAAGCGATTCACAAATTCATAAGAAGCTACCGATGGTTCTAAACTCGAAATTTCTTTATCTCTGAATCGGTAATTGTAATGATTCAAGTCAAATTGCATTCCAATGGTTGTTCTGGGATTAATATAATAATTACCTAGCAAGCCAAATCTGTAGTAGGAAATATTTGACATTCTATTTATACCATAAACTGCAAATTTATCATTTTTAGAACTTTCGGTTAACGAAGATCCTGAACCCAAATCAAACCCAACTGAAAATTTTTGCTGTCCAAAAATAAAATGGCAAATAAAAAACATGAAAAAGAAAGAGTATTTCATCAGAGGGCGTTTTTAGGTTTGTTTATTACCACTGAGACTTTGTTGCTTTTTCTGTTTCTGTTGTTTACATACATGTTCACTTTGATGTAATCAGCAACGTTGGTGAAATTTGCACAGAATGTTGTTTCAATTCGATTTGGATATACCTTTAAAAAATCGTAATTATTTGATTGTACAAAAGTGTTAAAAGTGGTTCGAGTTCCGTCTTTCGAATACCTTTCCAACTCAATAATGACCCCTGAATCAGGAAGGCATGAAGTTTTGATTTCTGCCGTTAACCCAAAAATGGTTACGTTGTTCAACACTTGATTGTCAAGTGTTGAACAAGTGGTGTTAATGGAAAGCAAGTCAACGTTAAAATTGCTGAAAAAAACCTGACAGTTGTCATTTTTGACATTTACTTCTATCTTGTTATTGCATGTGGTGAGACCAAATGCAACAGCAACAATTAATATTGAATAAAAATTCTTCAAGCGGAGTTTGAAAATGTTTTGCAATTATATTCAATTGAAAAAAACAATACAAGCTATATGTTCTAATTTCCGCTCAATCAAAAGTCTACTGGGATAAAAATTGAAAATTTAATTTCAATTAATCAATATTGTTGAGTTGTGAAGCTCAATCTCTGTTTCAACCGGAACTAAATTGTAAGACTCTGAAATTGAAAAATTGATTGATTTCGAATTGTTTTGATTGATTTCGTAAGTCTCAATTGTTCAGATTTGTACTCTAACTAAATCTTAATTCTTTATGTTAAAAAATTCTTTTTTAAACTACGCCCTTTTTCTAGGGTGTTTGTTATCCGGCTTTTCTCAATCACTCGTTTGGTATGACAAAGGTGAATTGCCAGAAGCGGCTTCTCAGGTGGTGGTTGTAGTTGGTGGGAAAGTCTTAACTGAACCTGAAGAAACAGTTTATGTGCTGGGAAAATCAAGTACTAATGGGAATGTTTATGTATCAAAAAGATTTAAAACCCCTGAAGAACCATTTGTTCTGTTGAAAGGACAAGGAAATTGCTCTCGATTGGCGGCAGGAGAGAGGATGCTATTGGGAATTGGAAGCACTTTCAGTAACAATAACTTATATCAGTTTAGCTTTGTTGACAGCACTTGGAGGGCTTTTGGAGTGAAAGGTGTGCTTTCTGATGTGGTTTATGACGGGCGTTATATTTATGGATGCAATGACAAAATTCAACAGAACACAAACAACATCTATTATTTTGATACTCAGGGTATCGGAACAACTTGGAGCGCAGATGCCGGATGGTGTTACAGATTGGCTAGAAACACCTTAGGTCGTTATTTATGTAGCAATAACATAACAAAACAATCATTTGTGAGGGTAGGAACTAATTGGACAGAAATCAACGGTTTGAGCAAAGCCATCACCGCTTTAACTGTTTCAGTAGATAACATCCACAATGTTTATTCAGTGGCTGACGGAGAATTGTATAAGTTTCAAAGCAATTACTCTTGGATAAAATCAAACACTCCGATTGTTGACGGCGTTCAGATTTCAATCAAAGATGTATTTGCTGTTGGTGATAATGAATTATGGGTGATAGGAAACAATAACAGGCTGTATTCAACCAAAGAAAATCCCACCAATCTGTCTGACAGCAAAATCAATAGTTCTGTTTCTGAAAACTACCCTAATCCTAGTTTTGGCGAATATGATTTGAGTGCTGATTTACATTTTCAAAATTTCAAAGTTTTCACACTTTCAGGGGTTCTGATAAAAGAAAGTAAGGCTACAACAAAACTCAATATAACAGATTTATCATCAGGAACTTATACCATCAGTTTCGGTGAAAAGCATTTTAAAAGTGAAAAACTAAGAAAATGATTTAACAGCCCATTTCATGCGTTTGAATCTATTTAGTGGTTTTAACCTGCAAAAAATGGGTTGTTTACATTGTAATGTAAAGATAAAGAGTGGTTTAGTATCTTTTACCATTCAAGTGTCAACCCATCATAAGCGATGAAAATATTTTGAGGCAAAAGTTTTTCAGTTTCTGCATGTGTACCCATCACATGACTGAGATGAGTGAAATAAGTTCGCTCAACATCCCAATTTTGTGCAATATTGATGGCTTCTTCAAGTGTCAAGTGAGAGATATGAGCTGCTTTTTGCAAAGCATTCAAGACACTGAATCTTGAACCTTTTGTTTTATTTAATTCTTTTTCGTCAATTGTTTTAGCATCAGTGATATAAGTGAAATCATTGATTCTAAACCCAAAAACCGGAAGTTTATAATGATAAACCAAAATGGGAATTATGGTTAAACCTCTGAACTGAAAGGCCTCATTTTCAATGATGTGTGGCTCAATTCGTGGAATCCCGGGATATGTATCTTCTGAGAAAATGTATTTGAACTCATTTTTCAATTGTTCAATGACTTTTGCCGAACCAAAGATGGGCATATCATAGTTGTATTTATGGTTGAAAGCCCTGATGTCGTCTAAGCCTGCTGTGTGATCTTTGTGCTCATGTGTGAAAAGAATGGCATCCACTTTTTTGATTCTATTTACTAACATTTGTTGCCTGAAATCAGGTCCCGGGTCAATCACGATGGAAACATCATCACATTCAACATAAACAGAAGTCCTAAGTCTTTTGTCTCTATAATCTAAAGAATTGCAAACCGCACAATCACATGCTATCACAGGAACACCTTGGGAAGTTCCTGTACCTAAGAAAATCACTTTCATTATCGCAATTTATCAAAAATGTTGGTGATATGTTATGAAATTACAGCTTTTGTAATGGTTATTCATTTTTTCGGTTTAAAATTTTTTGTTACATAAATTTATCTTTGACACATTTCAGTTCATGAAGTTGAATACAAAATTAATTAGGCATATCGAGCATCGAACGTTAAAAATTTTTTTTTTTAAAAAGGGTAGGGGAATTGTCATTTTTTTTGGAAGATCAAAATACCCCGAAACTGACCGCTCTGTTTTTCTTCACGATATAATTTTGGATCAAACATTTAACAAGATTGGCCAAAACAACCACCAAGGCAAATCCATTTGGTCCCCAAAATGGCCATACAATAGGGGCTAGACAAACTTGAATTCCAGTAGCAATCCACACACTTAACTTCCCCTTTTTCTCTATTCCCGAAACCGGGAAAAAAAGACTCAAATTGCCGAAAGATGAAATCAAGATTTCACCTAAAAGTAAAATTATTAAGGGTTCTGTCGCAGCAGAAAAATCTTTTCCCAACCACTGAACGAAGTATCCGGAAAGAATGAATATCAATAATGCAATGATGCAAGTTGAGATAAGTGAAATTCTACACTGTCTATTAATATGGCTTTGCAATGCTGTAATTTTGTCTTCAAAGTGCAGTTTAGACATGATTCCTTGGTTGTTTGCGCCCATCAATGTGGTGAACAAAGATGCAAATAAGGATAATTTTCTCGCCATCAGATACACACCCATTTCCGACCCTTTGTTCAAAAGTTCCAAAATGAAAATGTCTATGTGTTGGTAAAAGTTATGGGTGATTTCATAAATGAAAATATAGCTTGATTTCTTCAACCAATCCATTGGCTTGGTTTTGGTATTTGGGTGCTTAAATGGATAAATTTTTATCACGATAAATGCCAATGGCACAAGTGCTATGAAATAACTAATGGAATAGCTGAATAATGCCCACTCAAAATCATAAAGATTGGTGAATTCAATGATGAATAAAATGAACGCCCCTTGCACACAGACCCTCAATGTGTTGGTGAGTGCGTGTGAGATGAGTACTTGGTCAAAGGTTCTGAGCCAAGCGATGCCAATGGTCATAAAGCCTTGCATGAAAATTCCGAATGCCAGCCAAACAAAAACTTGGTTGGTGAACAACTCATGTGGAAAAATGAATTTCAAAGCTGTCAGAGCAGCAAATGTCAAAAGTGCTCCTGTTATGAAGGTGAAAGAGAGTGAAAAGTTGAAAAACTGCCTAGATGAAAAGGTGTTGTTTTTTTGATTAAAAAGTGAAAATGATAAGGTGTCTAAACCAAAAGAAGCAGACATGCCCAACAACATTATCAAGCCGGTGATGAAATTATATTGACCATATGCCGTCGCTCCCAATTCTTTGGCAATGACACTGTTGCTGAAAAAACTGACAGAAAGGGTGATGACAGAAAAAAGTGCCATCACCAAGGGAGTTTTTGATTCCCACAAATAGGACTTCAGTTTTGAAACACTTGGTTTGAGCTTCAATTATGTTTGATTTTCAGTCTTTTTTTGAGTTCTTCAACTGCATTGTTAATGCTTTTGTCAGTCGTAATCAAATCGTTTACTGCACTGACTGCATTGAGAACTGTAGTGTGATCACGTTTTCCGTAATGATAACCTATGCTTTTCAATGTCATTGAAGTAAATTCTTTGGTGAAAAACATAGCTATATGTCTGGGAATCACAATTTCTTTTTTTCTGCTTTTTCCTTTAAGATCATCAACTGATATCTTGAAATATTCAGCAACACATTTTTGAATAAAATCTACATTCACATCAGATTCTATGTCCCTAATCACATCTTTAAGCACTTGTTTAGCCAGTTCAAGGTCAATTTCAAGCTTGCTGAAAGTTGCTCTTGCGAACAATGAAAGCAAAACACCTTCAAGTTCTCTGATGTTGGTGTCAACACTGTAAGCGATATACTCCATCACTTCATCAGGGATTGTGAGTCCTTCAGAATTCATTTTATTTTTGATGATGGCAATTTTAGTTTCCAAATCAGGCATTTGCAAATCGGCAAAAATTCCCCATTTGAATCTGGACAACAAACGCTCTTCCAGACCATCAAGGTCTTTAGGAGGTCTGTCGCAGCTCATTATGATCTGTTTGTTATTCTGATGCAGATGATTGAAAATTTGAAAGAATATTTCTTGTGTTTTTCCTTTGTTTGAGAAAAACTGAATGTCATCAATCACCAACACATCTATAGACAAAAAGAAACTGGTGAACTCAGGCATTTTGTTTGAACTCAAAAAATCTGTGAACAACTGAACAAAACGAGTTGAATCAATATAAAAAATGCTTTTATCCTTAAAATTCTTTCTAATTTGATTGCCAATGGCCTGTAACAAATGTGTCTTCCCTAATCCTGAACCTCCATAAACCATCAATGGGTTGAAGGAATTTAGTCCGGGTTTTTGAGAGACTGCAATGCCCACATTTCTAGCTAATTTGTTGCAATCACCTTCAATGAAATTGTTGAAAGTGTAATTTGGATTCAGATTAGCACTGTCTTCGAACGTGCTCAGCATTCTGTGGTTAACATGCGTTTTGGGCTTTTGGTCAATATAATTACCATTGAGATTGGCTTTGTTAATGGGTTTGTCTGCAAGTTTCACGCCATATTCAAGCCTTCCGTCATTTCCTAAACACTTGACAATGGCTGATTTGAGTTCGTTAATATAATTTTCTTCAATCCATTCTGCTGTGAAAATAGTAGGAACAAGCACCTTAATGGTGTTGGTCTCACGGTCAAATGAATGAGGTTCAATCACTTTGAACCATGTTTCGAAAGTGTTTTCTTGCACCTGTGATTTAATCACATCCAGACACTGCTCCCATAAATCAACATGCAACAACTTTTCCAAAATTCAGGTGTTTATCAAAAACAAAATTGATGATTTTTTTGATTCTATAAAAGCAGGTAGCAGCAATCACTTTAGATTGTTTATTTTTGAAATCCATGAGTTTACTTAAATCGTTTTTGAGATGATTTAATTTAAAATGTTAATCATAAAATAATTACAAGTTGTAACTTTGAATTCTGAAAAGTTTTGAATTCAAAAAAATGGGTTAAAAATTAGACGAAATCCAATAAATTATTCTTTCATTATTGTGATATATTGTAAAAAGGCTGAAAAGTACTTTAATGTAAGATATTTGTTTGTCTTACTTTGATAAATCGTGGTGTTTTCTAAAAAGAATTTATCTTATTTAAGCCGACAAGATTGTTGCTAAGAATTGATGAGATGGATTCAAACTGTAACATTTTCTTAATCTTGGTTTAAATAATTTATCAAAATGGATTTAATAGCATTATTTATTTCATGTTTTTCGAAGAATTCCTAAATTATTACAAGGTCTTAAATTGTTTTTTTTCATTCGTTTGAACTTTATTCACTCAATAATTGTAAATTTGCATATTGTTCTTTGAAAATTTGGGGCTGACCGGTTTTGACGGCATGAGTGGTCGTGTGTATAAGCATGTCGGGAGTTGTGGGTACCTCCTGAAATTAATGCCCATCAAATAATAAACGGCGAAGAATCTTACGCCATGGCTGCTTAATCGGAGATTAAGCGGTTGCCATCGTCCTGCCGAGGCTAAACTCTGCCGCTTCGGGTTCAGGGCGTCATCATGTAGAGTCGCAGCACCAAGGGGCGCTAGGGTGTTGTAGTATTTTGTGCCTAAGGTTTGGTTTGGTCTGTTGCCGACCTGTCCATTCTCGAAAATAATGCGCAACTAAGCATGTAGAAGGCGCATCGGTGACCTTGTCCGGACCAGGGTTCGAATCCCTGCAGCTCCACAAACTCTCTTATGTTCAACCATCCCATTTTCTTTCTCATGAAGCTTGATTGGCTTCATGAGAAAAAAAACAAAACTGCGTCATCAGGCATCTTGCTATATGTGGTTTCTGTTATTTTCATCTGTTATCAAAGTTTCAGACTCAAAGGAGCTTCTCTTCCACCTTTTTTGTGGTCAGCCTTGTTTTGGGTGGTTGTTTTGTTTTCAGTGACCAATGCTTCTGTAAGAACCTTTGACTTCTTCAAAGACGGTAGGTTTCTCTATTATTATCAGTTGAGCAAAGCACAATATGTTATCTTGGCTAAATTCTTTTATAATTCACTGTTTTTGACCTTTGTGAACTTGGTTGCTTTTGTTATCTATGCCCTGGTGATGAATCTTGAACAAATTAATTTTGAAATATTTCTCCCCACTTTAGTTTTGGGAAGCACCGGTCTGGGTTTTACTCTCACCTCAGTTTCGGGAATAGCCGCAAAAGCCGGAAATGCAATGGCTTTGATTGCCATTTTGGCTTTCCCTCTCTTATTGCCCCAATTGTTGTTGCTGGTGAAACTGACAAAGTCTGCCTTAGATATGATGCCTCTCACCTCATCAAGTGATGAATTGTTATCATTACTCGGCATAAATCTCATTTCTTTAGCACTCGGTTATCTTCTTTTTCCTTATCTTTGGCGCGCTTAAATGAAATTTAGAAAGCAAGGAATGGCTGTTTTTTGGAAAAATGCGTGGAAAGGTCTAGGGGTAGTTTTGGTGGCTTATTCTTTGGTTGCAGGGCTCAACAACAAAGTTCCTGCATTGCCCATCTTAAATGAAAGCATCAGGAATCTGTTTTTTCATGTGCCGATGTGGTTTGCTATGATGTTTTGCATTTTCATGTCGATGATTAATTCAGTGAAGTTTCTGAAAAATAATGACTTAAAAAGTGATGTTAAAGCCCATGAGTTTGCCAAAACAGGATTGTTGTTCGGCTTTTGCGGTCTTTTCACCGGAATGATTTGGGCCAAAATGACTTGGGGTGCTTTCTGGACAAATGATCCTAAACTCAATGGCTCTGCCATCAGCATGTTAATTTACTTGGCTTATCTGGTGTTGAGAAACTCGATTGAGGGTGATGACATCAAGAGAGCTAAAATAGCCTCGGTGTATAATATTTTTGCCTTTGCTGCGTACATTCCCTTGGTCTTCATTTTACCAAGAATGACTGATTCACTGCATCCCGGAAACGGCGGTAATCCGGCTTTCAGTTCTTATGATTTAGATAGTGCAATGAGACCTATATTTTACTCAGCAGTTCTGGGTTGGATTTTGATTGGAAATTGGGTGACCAATCTCAATGTTAGGTTGTTTTTATTGAATTCAAATGAATAAGTTTTTAATCAAATTTAGAGGTTTTCAGTTTTTTGTTTTGTTCATGCTGACTCAAATGGTTTTTTCTCAATCTTTTGAAAAAGCTGAAAACCAAGTCGCTAATCAAAATGTACTAGATACAGGAGTGGAGATGTTGAGAAAAGACGCTAAATTTTATGTAGTGGTTGCCTCGTTGCTCATCATCTTCTTGTTAATTGCGACTTATCTGTTTTTGATGGACAAGAAAATCAGTAAGTTAGAAAAGTTAAAAGAACAAAAATGAAAATCACACATCTGCTTATTTTAGGGGTCATTGCAGTTGCAACAGTCATCATCATCACCGCCACAGGAGACGCCAGCACTTATGTGACCTTCAGCGAAGCCATTGAACTGAAAAATAACGGAAAAAAATCAGAAGTGCATGTTGTGGGAAAACTTCGCAAAACTTCAAATGGAGAAATCATTGGAATGGAATATTTCCCGACCATTGACCCTAATTATTTTGCTTTTAATTTGGTTGATACCAACCAAACCGTGATGAAAGTGATATACAACAAACCCAAACCCGCCGATTTTGAAAAATCAGAACAGGTGGTGGTGATTGGCTCAGTGAAAGATTCCACAACATTTCTTGCCAAAGATATTTTGATGAAATGCCCATCAAAATACACAGAAACTGAAATCAAGGAAAGTTCAGCAATGTTGAACTGATAATTATAAAACAAAGATCATGAGAGCTTATTTGGGTGATGTAGGACATTTTTTTGTCGTTCTTTCTTTTGTTTCATCTCTTGTTGCTGCCTTAGCTTATTTTTTTCATCAAAGAGAAAAAACAGCATCATGGCTAAGTTTTGCAAGATTAAGCTTTTTCACCCATAGTGTCTCAGTTCTTGCTGTGGTGATTGTGCTTTTCACCATCATTCACCAACGTTATTATGAGTATCATTATGCTTGGGAACACTCATCCAATGTGTTACCTGTGCATTATATGATTTCTTGCTTTTGGGAAGGTCAAGAAGGAAGCTTTTTGTTATGGATTTTTTGGCATGTGCTCATCGGATGGGTGCTGATGAGGCAAAAAACAGAGTGGGAAGCTCCCGTGATGATGGTTTTTGGATTGGTTCAAGCTTTTTTATGTAGCATGATCTTAGGGGTTGTGGTGTTTGATAACAAATTCGGAAGTTCCCCTTTCGCATTGCTTAGAGATGTGATGCCTGATGCACCTGTGTTCCAAAAAAATCCAAATTTTATTCCCGAAGATGGAACCGGTTTAAACCCGCTATTGCAAAATTATTGGATGGTTATTCACCCTCCAACCCTGTTTTTGGGTTTTGCCCTCACTTTGGTGCCGTTTGCTTATGCATTTGCAGGGCTAGCTGTCAACAAATTTAAGGAATGGGTCAATCATGCTTTACCATGGATGACGGTTGCTATGCTTGTTTTAGGGATTGGAATTTTAATGGGTGGCTATTGGGCTTATGAAACCTTGAACTTTGGTGGCTACTGGAATTGGGATCCAGTAGAGAATGCCGTTTTTGTACCATGGCTGGTGGGTGTGGCATCCATCCATGTGATGATTATTTTCAAAAATAACGGTTCAGCTTTGAAGGCTTCATTCTTACTGAGTGCTTTCACTTTTCTACTCATACTCTATTCCACATTTTTGACCAGAAGCGGGATCTTGGGAAATGCTTCGGTTCATTCTTTTACCGATCTTGGACTTTCAGGACAACTGTTGGTATATCTTTTGTTTTTTGTGATGGTTTTCTTGATGTTGTTTTTCTGGAAATCAAACAAAATGAGTTCAAAAGAATCCAAAGACCTTAATGTGTTTGGCAAGGAGTTTTGGATCTTTTTAGGTACTACAGTTTTGTGTTTATCATCTTTTCATGTGCTCTTTGTTACTTCTATACCAGTTTACAACACCATTGCCGACAATTTAGGATACCGACTCAAAATGGCGCCACCCGCTGATGCCATGGATCACTATGGAAAAATTCAAATATGGTTCTCCATAGCCATTTTATTGGTCTCTTCAACAGGACAGTTTTTTTATTGGAAAAAACAAAACAAAAACACCCTGAAAAATACCTTTTATTATCCATTGGTGTTCACAGCCTTTTTGCTGATTTTGATTATCATTGTTTCGCAATGGTTAGAATTCAGATATCAACCTTCTTATCTCATCTTGTTGCTCGCCATAGCTTATGCACTTGTAGCTAATTTTTTCATTGCCAAAGGCTTAACATTTGAAAAAGCAAAATTATGGGGAGGTGCTGTCACCCACACCGGGGTAGCACTTATGTTGTTTGGCATTTTATATTCATCGGGTTACAGCAAAGTGGTTTCTCTCAACACCAGTGGTTTATTATACTCAAAAGAATTTTCAGATGAAATGAACCGTGAAAATGTTTTGTTGTTCAGA
>JBDNDT010000269.1:0-4453 GCA_046718985.1 Cytophagales bacterium | reverse complement strand
AATTGACTCGGACCGGCATCAACACTAGGTCTTGGCAGAATGGTCAGCAATAAGGTGTCACTCACCGCATTGCAATTTCCGTTTCCTGTGGTGGTTGCTCTTAATTCAATAGTGGTCGGCGCTGTATTTTTCTCTGCTTCACTTGGGAAATAATTCGGATTTGAGATATTATTTGATGCTCCGAACACACCTTGTCCGCCACTCCAAACAACTCCTGATGCCACCGTTCTGTTTGCATTCAATTGAACTCCAATTCTATCTGCACAAATTTGTAAATCCTGACCTACATTAATAGTTGGCGCAGGTGTGATAGTCAATGTTCTGGAAGTTGACACAGCATTGCAAATACCGTTTCCTGTAGTGGTGGCGGTGAACAGCACTGAACCCGTAGATTTATCTTGAGCTGATAAAGTATAAACGGGATCAGAAGAGTTTGCATTATTGAAACTTCCTGTTCCTGATCTTGTCCACGAAACACCCGTTGATCCTGAACGTGTTGAACTTAATTCAACTGTGTTTTTATCAGCGCATATAGATGGCAAAGCCGGTATATTGATGGTTGGTGCCGGGGTGATGTTGATAGTTCTTCGAGAATTGACAGCAGGACATGAGCCATTGTTTGTGGTGGTGAAAGTTAACACCACTGATCCATTCGTTCTGTCAGCATTGGAAAAGACATAATTCACTGTTGTGCTGTCAGCTTTTGGAGCAAAGTTTCCGCTTCCGCTTCTTGTCCAAATTCCTGAATTGGTTGAAGTTTGCGAAGTCACTTTAATGGATGGTTTGTCTGCGCAAATAGTCAACACTGAATCAGGACTTGCCGTTGACCTCGGTGTCAAATTAATGACCAAGGTATCAAACACTGCATCACATTTTCCATTGCCTGTAGTTGAAACTCTCAGTCTTAATGTTGCTTGATTCCTATCACCTCCCGACAAGGTATAATTAGTGTTTCTGCTGTTAGCATTTGCAAATGTTCCACTTGCTGGTGCAATCAAAGACCAAGATGCACCAGTAGCATTGCTGATATTTGCCCCAATTGGGATGGCTTGATTGAAATCTTGACAATAAGAAAGCGGCCCTGAAGCGACAATTGTTGGTCTTGGTGAAATCAATATTGTTTTTGTGCTTGTTACAGGTTTGCAACTGCTTCTGTTTCCAGTCACTCTTATGTTCACTAATCCTGCTGTGATATCTGCATTGCCGGGTGTGTATTGTGTGCTAGCTTGATTTGGACTTGAAAATGTTCCTGAACCACCATTGGTACTCCATGTTAGAGAGGTGATATTTGAGAAACTAGCTGTTAAATCAACCGGTGTACCATTAGCGCAAATGGTATCATTGAGCCCTGCATTGATACTAGGTCTTGGAATGATGGTCACTTGTGTGGTATTGCTAACCGAATTACATATTCCATTTCCTTGCGAGGTGAAAGAGAAGTTCAAAACGCCTCCAGAATTTCTGACTGCATCTGTGAACACAAACCTAGTGTTGTTTTGGGCGTTGCTTGGGGTGAAGACACCTGAGGTTTGATTGTCAACCGACCATAATCCGCTTCCTGTTGAAGAATTTGCTGATAGCTCAATCGAACTGGTGTCTCCACAAACGGTGAAATTTGAAGTAACATTCACAGTAGGAGCCGGACTTATGGTCACTGTTAACGTTCTGGTCAAAGCCGGACAGACATTATTGATTCCAGGATTTGAAGTTACAGAAAGCACCACCGATCCATTTGAAATATCTGTTGGTGTTGGTTGATAAGTGCTTGTTGCAGATGATGGATTTGAAAAAACACCTCCCGTCGGTGATGACCATGAATTGATGGTGGAGTTCACTACTGTTGCAGACACATTCACCAAAGAATTATTGGCACAGACAGTGACATTTGGTCCTGCATTCAAAGAAATAGAAGGCCTGATGGTCACGAACATGGTATCTCTCACCACCAAACATTGTCCGTTATTCCTACTTGAAAGAATGAATCTAACCACCGCTCCTTGTGTTCTTTCTGTTGAAGAAGGTGAATAAAGCGCATTAAGATTGTTAGGGTCGTTGATAGTTCCTTGTCCATTTGTTGTCCAAACGCCCAAATTAGTATTTCCTGAAACCGAACCATTTAAAGACACTGTAACATTTGACCCGCAAACTTCTTGATCATCTCCGGCATTCACTCTTGTTCCCGACAATACATTGACTCTTGTTTTACTTGATACTTCAGGGCAAGCCCCTTGAGCAGGAACAGTATAAGTCAATTCAGCAAAACCACCTTCGATTGAGGGACTAGGGCTAAAATTGGTGATTAAACTGTTAGGGTTTGAGAGTGTTCCCGATCCGGTGGTGATAGTCCAAACACCTGTTCCACCAGTTGCCACAAGAGTAGCATCTGTTTCACCAAAGCAAATGGTTTGATTCGGTCCTGCATTGGCAGAAGGGACTTTAGAAATGAATACATAAGCCGTGTCAGAAACAGACAAGCAGCCTGCAGGAGATGTTGAGCGAATGGAAACTTTTGCAAAGCCTTGGGCAATGTCACTATTTTTCAAAGTATAAGTTGCTGATAGAGCATTTCCAAAAACTGTTCCTGATGCATCTCTCCATTGAACTGAAGTAGCACCCAGAGTTGTTCCAGTCAGAGATACCGAAGAAACGTTCTCACAAATCACCTTGTTTCCTCCGGCAGAAATGGTTGGAGCATCAGTGTAATTGATAAACATAGTGTCTGAAACCACATTGCAACCATTCAGCCCTTGGTCTGCTGTCCAAATGAGTCTAACACTCTTGGCAAATATTTCTGATGAAGATGGAATATATGTAGCATTAGGTGCATTTTCTGATGGACTAAATGTGCCTTGACCACCTGACCAAATCCCCCCCGACGCTCTTGTTAAACTTGCACCGAGTTGAGCATTAGGGTTGTTGGCACATCTGCTCAAATCATTACCTGCATTGGCAATTGGACTAGGGTTAATGATTAAATTTACTGAATCTCTCACCGCTAAACATAAATCATTGTTAGTGCTGGTGAAATAAAGCTTGATCGTTCTTTGAGTTCCTCCCGACAATTCTGACGGTGCCGGGGTATAATTAATAATGTTTGAGTTGGGACTTGGCGAAAAACTACCTAGTCCTCCTGACCACACACCTGATGTAGTTGAACTTGTTCCTGAAAACTGTGCCGTTGTGAAATTATTTGCGCAAACAGTCACATCATTTCCTGCTTCAACGGTTGGTGAATCAAGAAAATTAATGGTCATTTCTTTTGAAACAGCATTACATGTTCCATTTGATAAGCTAGTGAGTCTAAGTGTTATGGGATTACCACTTGCTATGTCACTTGCTGAAGGTCTGAAAACCGCATTTAAGGTTGAATCATTTGGCGAAAATGTTCCGCCACTTCCTCCTACTCTAGTCCATCTTCCTCTTCCTGTTGTTGATGTTCCACTCAATTGAACATTAGGATTGTTTTTACAAACAGTCACATTTGAACCAGCATTCACTACAGGACTGGGAGTATAATTGACATTAATGGTTGAGGTGACATCCAAACACAAATCTTCTCTTGCTCTCAAGGTCAAAGTGAAGGGACTTGTTGTGTCGGTCGGAATAAAAGAAACTCCATTGATTTGAGTATTGCTAGGGGTGAAAGAACCAGCAATTGATGATGTCCAGAGTATGGCGTTGGGATTCCCAAAGTCAATGTTTGAGACATTAGCATCGTTGATGGTGACTACATTATTGTTCTTGCAAACTGTTTTATCAGTTCCTGCGGTCACTACTGGTGTTTCCTTCACCAACCCCACTAATTCAGTTGAAGTAGCATTACAGTCTCCATTGTTAGTTGTTCTTGCAATCAATGAAACTACTCCTGATTCTAATTCAGCAGCACTTGAGGTATATTGAGGATTCAAAACAAATCTATTCGGGCTAAAAACACCACTCCCTATCCATTCCACAGAACCGGTTGAAGAGGTAGAGTTAAGTTGAACGACAGGGTTATTTTTACAAATGAAAAATAGCATTGATGCATTGATTGTGGGCGCACCCTTGAAACTCACAGTCATAGTGTCAGTTGCAGCCAAACAACCCACCGGGTTGTTTGCAGTTGTAAATCTCAAAATGATTGGAGTGGCATTAATCGAATCTTGAACAGTAGGCACAAACCTTGCATTGATAGCACTGGATGAAGGAATGAATATTCCCCCTGTTCCATTCACCCTTGACCAATTTCCTTCTCCTGTGGAAGAAATTCCACCTAGTTGAGCTTCACGGTTATTAGTACACACCAAAATACTTGAACCCGCATCAGCTGTTGGTGGATTGGTGAAAGTGATGGTTTTGGTGAGGGTTGAAGCCAAACATGTGCCATTGTTAGTTGAGGTCAAAGTCAATGTGATGGGATTACCAAGCGCGATTTCAGCAGCGGTTGGCAGGTAGGTAGCGGTGAGGGTGTTTC
>JBDNDT010000268.1:0-4494 GCA_046718985.1 Cytophagales bacterium | reverse complement strand
GCGTTGCGAAGAACTTAGAGTCTTCATCTTCAGGCATATAATTGGTGATGATTTTTCTAACGTGAAAATCATTAGCAATCTGGAAGGTGAGAATTGGGTCATAAATCTCACGAGATTTGACCATGTCTATATATTGCCTTGGGCTTAATTCATCAGCATATTCAATATAACCCGGAATTCTACCCCCGGCGATGATGGCTCTTAGGTTTAGGTTTTCGCAGAGTTCTTTTCGGGCATCATAAAGTCTTCTTCCCAGCCTCATGCCCTGATATTCAGGATGCACAAACACATCTGTGCCATAAAGTGTGTCACCATCAGGGTTATGCGTATCAAAAGACCCGTTACCTGTAATTTCAGAATAAGTATGAGAATCTCCGAAATCAGAATATTTCACAATAATACTCAAAGCAACCGCCACCACTTTTCCATTGTCTTCAATGCAAATTTGACCTTCGGGGAATTTTGAAATCTGGGCTGATAATTCTTTTTTGGACCAACTCCCACCGGCGTTAGTATAAACCAACTCCATGATTTCTTTCACATCTGAGTAATCCGCAATTCTGAGGTTGCGCAGTTGAATTTTATGTTCGGAATCTTTTCTTTGTTTGCTCATGTGTCAAATCTATGAGTCAATATTACGAAAAGCAACAGATATAGGCAAAATTGTAAAAACATGATTAAACCCAAATTGCTCATTAGGAAACCCTTAAAGGGTTTTATTTATACCAAAGCCTTATATGTTTTCATATACTAACTCTTAAAGGGTTTAGCAACTTGACGATTACGCCTCAGTGTAATTTGGGTTTTATAAATTTTTTAAGACAACTGTCTATATGGAAATCCAAACTGTTATTTCCAATCATTTTATGTTTGATTTTATTTTAGTTAATAAATTTTCCTAATTTTGTAACCATTGTGTAAGGTTAAACAACTTGGTTATGAAGGAGTATTTGACGCTGTCAGAAGCCTCTGAACTTATTGGTAAAAGCAAAGAAACACTTAGGCGTTGGGATAGGGAAGGCAAATTGTCGGCGGTTAGAGAACCTATGAGTAACTACCGAGTCTATAAACGAGAACAGGTTGAAATGCTCTTTGCTGATTTTTTCAGTCACGATGTAGAAGATACTGTTTCTAATTATGTTGAACCGCATAATGAATATACTGTCTTAGAATTGTTTGCCGGTGCCGGTGGCTTGGCAGTTGGTTTAGAGAAAGCCGGATTAAAATGTGTGGCATTGAATGAGATTGATAAGTGGGCTTGTCAAACTTTGCGAAAAAACCGTCCAAATTGGAAAGTCTTGGAGGGCGATATTAAAGATTTTGACTTTACAGAGTATCATAATTCAGTTGATGTTGTAACTGGTGGTTTTCCTTGTCAGGCGTTTAGTTATGCAGGAAAAAAATTGGGTCTTGCTGATGCAAGAGGAACTTTATTTTATGAGTTTGCAAGAGTTGTCAAAGAAGTTAATCCACCAATTTGTATTGGCGAAAATGTCCGTGGTTTACTTAGTCACGAAAATGGAAAAACTTTGCAAGGAATGATTTCAATTCTAGATGAAATTGGCTACAATGTTGTGCCTGTCCAAGTTTTAAAAGCCATAAACTATAAAGTACCACAAAAACGTGAGCGTTTAATATTGGTTGGTGTTAGAAAAGACATTGAGTTGAAATATGAATATCCGAAACCGCACAATAAAATCTATAATTTAAAAGATGCTTTAAAGAAAGGTGCACTTTACGAAACCAATGTTCCAAAGTCGCCTGGTGCAAAATACCCACAAAGCAAAAAAGCTGTTTTAGATTTAGTCCCGCCAAAAGGATATTGGCGTGATTTACCACTTGATATTCAAAAAGAGTTTATGGGTGGAAGTTTTCATTTAGGCGGTGGAAAAACTGGAATTGCAAGGCGTATTGGTTGGGATGAACCTTGTTTAACTTTAACTTGTAGTCCTGCTCAGAAACAAACTGAAAGATGTCATCCTGAAGAAACACGACCTTTTACCGTGCGAGAATATGCTCGTATCCAAACTTTTCCCGATGATTGGGCTTTTGAGGGTTCAATGGCTCAACAATACAAACAAATTGGAAATGCTGTTCCCGTTAATCTAGGGACAGAGGTGGGGTATTCTATTGTTAAATTTTTGAATCAATACTACAACTTGTCAAAACCAAGATAATAACTGTAATTCTCAAAAGTAATTTGGTCCAATACAGTTCTTTTGCTTGTTTTAGTTTCTGATTTAATTTCTTCTAAGGCAGAGTTTTCAGCAATTTCTTCGGTCTCTTCCACTGATTTTAGATAGTCTTTGATTGCACTTGGAAGAGCTTTGTATAACTGAAACATTGCATCTTGTTGACCTGAAAGTAAAGCATAAAACTGGTCTCCTGAAATTTTATAAACTCTGCTATGGCTGTATTCTTTTCCATTTATATCACCACTCCATAATTCACAAAAACTACCTTTTGCGAGGATTTGCACCCAATAACATTTTGCTTGTTTGTAATCGTCTGCATATCGTTTTAACTTCTGAAAAAGTGCTTCCGCTGCACTACTATTCATTGTGTTGTGTTTGTTTTTTATGTCTGCAAATAGAGTGTTGTCAGTTGCTTTGATGTCATAACCGCTCAAATTTCCTGCTTCAAATCCTTTTATTCCGCCCAAAATTTGTTCGTGAAAAGTTCCGATTGAATTATTGATTGATTTGTCAATCTGTCTTAAAATCTCTGATTGAATCAACTTTTCTTCGTCAATGTCATTGAATTTTGAGTCGAAAGTCAGTTTGATTGTGTCAACTTTGTTTGAGTAGAAATTCTGCTTTGTGATGTTGTTTTTCGCCTTCAAATATGCATTGTGAAGATTCCCTATACAGGTTAACAAATGTTCGTCAGTTATAAAGTTTACGTATTTATTTTCCATCAATAAGGTATAATTTTGGAGTAAATTTAACACATATCACGGATTTCTATCACAAAACTATTTATTTTCCTAAAATCCAAAATCCGCTATTTTAAATCCAGAATATCAATTCATTTGGATTTATTAATGATTTACTTGAACTTTTCGCTTAAAGTTCCTATTTTTGCACTTAACAACACCAACTAAAACTATATTTCAATGCACCAACTATTGACTTTCCGAAGCCTAGGCTTTGGATTAACCGCTATGATGTTTGCTTTTGCTTCAAAGAGCTATTCACAATGCACCAACACCCCTGTAAGAGAAGCTGTTCGAAACGGTGATTTTGAAGCTGGTTATCTAACAGGTACAGGAACTGTCCACAATTTCTCACCCAATGGTCCTTTTGACTTCAGAAGCGATTTAAATTTTATTGGAAATTACAATCCAACAGGCCCTTGTAATTATTCAATGGGAAATCAATATGGCGTAGCAAGGAATGAAGTTAAACCTTCTTGCGGAGGACCAAATGCCCAATTCGGAAACGGTTATGTTCTGTCCGGCGATTTTAGAGACCGAACTCCCGTAATGAATGGCAATGGATTTGCTCTAATCACTGATTTTGAAGGTTTCACAGGAACAGGAACATCCGGCTCAGGAAGGCCTGCCGCTTGGAAACAAGAAGTGGATATATTTCCCAATCAACGATATGTGTTTTCGGCTTGGTTTGCCAATTACAACCGAAATGCTAACACCTCTACTTTTCAAGTGCCTCAACTAAGATTTGTGGTGGTTCCCATCAATTCTTCCGGCAGTTATGTTTTTGCTGAAAGGGCAGAAATTGGATCGGCTTCTCCAACTGGTGTGATGAATTGGCAACAATTCAGCGGCTCTTGGATTCCTGTGAACAACTATAATCGTGTAGCGCTGTTCATCGAAGTGTTACAAGCAAACGTCATAGAAACCAATGACATCGCCTTAGACGACATTTCGTTCATCAACAGTTGCCAAAACTTGGCTTCATTACCTGCCAATTTGATTCCTGATCTTGGTGACAATCGAAGCATTTGCTTAACCAATGGAAATGTGAATTTAGTTTCAAATGTATCAACCGGTGGCACTACACAGTTTTGGTGGTATCGAGACAATGGAACAGCTACAGAAACTTCATTAGTAACTGCAAGCAACACCCAGAACAATCTGACTGTGAATCAACCGGGAACTTACAGGGTTTGTGTTCAAAATGCATCAGATCCAAACAGTTGTTCCGCTTCTTCAACGGTGACCATCACCAGCACAATGCCTCCTGTGAACTTAGCCAATCAAAACCTTTGCTCGACACCTAATGTAACTCTGGACGCAGGCGTTAGTGGTCCTTTATTGTCTTATGAGTGGTATAAAAGACCTTCAGGAGTTTCAGATCCGGGAAATGTAAGGACTTGGAGCACTTCAAGTCCCGGTGAGTATGGAGTCAGGGTAAGTTCCACAGCCTCAGCTACCTGCTTGCCAGTAACTTCAAATGATATAACACTGACCAGCCTTTTAGCAAGCCCATCTGTGGTGACAGCTGCTAGTGCTATGATTTGTGGTGAAAACCC
>JBDNDT010000267.1:0-4498 GCA_046718985.1 Cytophagales bacterium | reverse complement strand
CGATCTAAACCGGCGAAACACTTCCCATCGGCGCTTTGATGTGCAAAATTGAAGTGATGGAAGGTGTGGTATCATCTGCCAGTACAATTTCACCAAGTGCTTCTCCTTCAACAGCTACAACAACTAGTTCAAACCAAAATTATGCAACAGGTCATGCTTCACCTGCCGCTGAAAAAATCTTGGCAGAAAAAGGTATTGCTTCAACCTCTGTACAAGGCTCAGGAAAAGATGGCAGAATCACCAAAGAAGATGCCATGAAAGCGCAAGCTGCAGCGCCTGCCGGCAAAGCTCCAGAAGCTCCTAAAACAACTGCTCCTTCGGTTTCAGGAGAAAGAGAGCAAAGAAGAGAAAAAATGACCAGCCTAAGAAAAACAGTTTCAAGAAGATTGGTTTCTGTGAAAAATGAAACCGCTATGCTCACCACTTTCAATGAGGTGAACATGAAACCGATAATGGATTTAAGGTCAAAATACAAAGACTCTTTCAAAGAAAAACATGGAGTTGGACTTGGGTTTATGTCATTTTTCACCAAAGCTTGTTGCCAAGCATTGTTGGAATTCCCTGCTGTGAATGCTTTCATTGATGGCGAAGAAATCATTTATAACAACTATTGTGATGTGAGCATCGCAGTTTCAGCACCTAAAGGTTTGGTTGTTCCTGTGATTAGAAATGCAGAAAAGCTAAGCTTTAACCAAATCGAAGCAGAGGTGGTGAGATTGGCAACCAAAGCAAGAGACAACAAATTGAGCATTGACGAAATGCAAGGTGGAACATTCACCATCACCAACGGTGGCATTTTTGGTTCAATGTTATCGACTCCAATCATCAACGCACCACAATCAGCCATTCTAGGGATGCATAATATCGTGGAAAGACCTGTTGCTGAAAACGGACAAGTGGTGATTAGACCAATTATGTATGTTGCCTTGTCTTATGACCACAGAATCATTGACGGAAGAGAATCAGTAGGTTTCTTGGTGAGAGTGAAACAATTGTTGGAAGATCCGGCAAGATTGATGTTAGGTGTTTAAAAGTATAAAAAGATATTATTATGCAATTTGATGTAACAGTGATTGGTTCAGGCCCGGGTGGCTATGTGGCCGCCATAAGATGTGCACAACTTGGGCTGAAAACAGCTTTAGTAGAAAAATACAATACTCTTGGTGGCACATGCTTGAACGTAGGTTGCATCCCTTCAAAAGCATTGCTGGATTCTTCTGAACATTATCACAATGCAACACATACGTTCAAAGAACATGGTATAGACATCAAAGGGGATGTGAAACCCAACCTTGAACAAATGATTAAAAGAAAAGCATCGGTTGTTCAGCAAACATGCGAGGGAATCAACTTCTTGATGAAGAAAAACAAAGTAACTGTTTTTCATGGTTTGGGTTCATTTGTGGACAAAAACACCATCAAAGTAAAATCTGACACAGAAGAACAAACGATTACCACCAAAAATGTAATTATTGCAACCGGTTCAAAACCATCTTCTTTGCCTTCCATTCAAGTGGACAAAAAGAGAATCATCACTTCAACAGAAGCTTTGGAACTAAAAGAAATTCCTAAACACATGATCATTATTGGCGGCGGAGTGATAGGTCTTGAGTTGGGTTCTGTTTATGCAAGACTAGGAAGTAAAATTTCTGTGGTTGAATATACTGACACTTTAATCCCAAGCATGGACAGAGCTTTGGGCAAAGAACTTCAAAAATCATTGAAGAAATTAGGCTTTGAATTTTATTTCAACCACAAAGTGACCGGAGCTAATAATTCAGGAAAAGAAGTAGTGGTGAGTGCTGAAACTGCTGATGGCAAATCAGTTGAATTCAAAGGAGATTATTGCTTGGTTGCAGTCGGTAGAAAAGCTTACACAGACGGATTAGGTTTGGAAAATGTAGGCATCAAAACTGATAACAGAGGAAGGGTTGAAGTTGACAAGCATTTGCAAACCGCAGTACCCGGAATTTATGCCATCGGGGATGTTGTTCAGGGTGCAATGCTGGCACACAAAGCAGAAGAAGAAGGTACTTTTGTGGCTGAAACGATAGCTGGGCAAAAACCTCACATCAATTATCTGTTGATTCCTGGAGTGGTTTATACTTGGCCTGAAGTAGCAGGTGTAGGCTACACAGAAGAACAACTGAAAGAACAAAAGAAAGCATACAAAACCGGAACATTCCCCTTCAAAGCTTCAGGTCGTGCAAGAGCAAGCATGGATACTGATGGTTTTGTGAAAGTGTTGGCAGACAAAGACACAGACGAAATTTTGGGTGTACACATGATTGGACCTAGAGTGGCTGATATGATTGCAGAAGCGGTTGTTGCGATGGAATTTAGGGCTTCGGCAGAAGACATCACTCGTATGAGTCACGCCCACCCTACTTTCACCGAGTCATTCAAAGAAGCCTGCTTAGCAGCCACAGAAAACAGAGCCATCCATATCTAAGGTTTTATTCTTGAAATTTAAATACAAAAGCGATGATTTTGATAATCATCGCTTTTTTTGTAGGATGCTCACACTTTGCATTAATTTTAAACAGTATCTCACCGTATGAGAAGTGCTATACCAAGCCCCGAGTCGGTCATTTTGGTAGGTAATTTTTCAAAAATTGATACTGTTCAAAAAAGTGTCAAAAATCGAAACATTCTACCATGGGCATTATAAAAGAACTTCTAACTTTCTCACGGACACAAAATTGAATTTAAAAAAATTCTTCTCTCCTTATATTAACAAAAATACACCCCAGACACGCAAAACAAGCCGAAAAAAGCGATGAAATACAACAAAAGTAATGGTTTCCAAACAATGTGGTGATGAATACCTTTCATCCTCAAAAATCTTTATCCCTATTCCACTTTCTTACCTAAAACCATTAATTTAGCCTCACTACCTAGCATCTTTTCAGTAGCCTGACGGCAAGTGCAAATCTTCCAATTTTGCTCCGATCAACACTTCAAGTTCGGTTTTGGTGATGATATGTTGGGCCTCTGCTGCATACATGTTTTCTAACATCGTGAGGTTGGAAAGGTTGAATTGATTGTATTCCTCATATGTGATTTCGTTTTTTTGAAATTTCTTTTTTGCCAAGATCAACATGGTGTTGCTTTCTTCATATGCCTGTGTTTTGATTTTCAGCAATCTTTTTGCCAAACGATATTGTTCGGCTCTTCTTGCTACTTCGCTTCTCAACAATGACTTTTGTAAATCGGTTTCTGCCATGGCTGCTTTATACTCCTCTTTAGCTCTTTTTGCTGCCAATGGCCTCAAAATGGGTGTCCCTAAAGTGAATCTTACCCCAAACAAATAACGCGGATAAAAGAGGTTAATGCCTCCGGTTGCGGCAGGATCAATGTTGGCTTCGTTGAGGTTAAACTGAGAAATGATATCGTCAGTCCATGCAAACTGTGTGTGCTTCATGATATAATAAGCCTTGGTTTCGTTGTGTTTCTTGACACTGTTCAATGGATAATTTTGCCAAGCAAGTTCAAAAAACAGATTCATCACAAACTCTGTTGAATCAACAAACAACTCATTTTGGGCTTTCAGGTTTGAAATACCCAACACAAACACAATGGTCAAGTGACTAAGACTTTTTTTCATAACGGTCAAATTTAGGCATTAAAGTGGTCAATGCCATAGCAGTATAAAAAATTACAGACGTGGGATACATGGTGATGGCTTCTTGAGCATAATTGGCGACGATGAGGGTGAACATGCAACTCAGCAATGCGGCTTGGGTGTTTTTGATGATGGGATCTCGAATCAGGTGATAATTCCTGATTCCTAAACGCATCACCTCAAAGAGCATATAGCTGTAAAGTATCAAACCAATCCAACCCAGTTCAACTGCGATTCTCACAAAACCGCTGTCAGGTGGAAAGTTGGCAATGGGCGTCCAAGGTGAAAAACGTTGTCCCCAAACTCCGATGCTTCCCAGACCTGCGCCAATGGGATGTGAAAGAATGAAGGGTTTTATGAAGGCTTGATTCTTGATTCTCACCTGGAAAGAAGGGTCATCACCGGGTTGAAAAGCAGACCTGATTCTTTCTAATGCATTGGCATCAATCGGTCCCAGACTTTTGATGGGTGAAAATATAATTCCGGCTCCCAATCCAAAAAACAGCACTGAAAATGCGATAAATGTTCTGTTAAGAGTGAGAATGGTCAAAAAAGCTACCCCAATTGGCAAGAGTACAAAAGCTGTTCTTGTGCCTGAAAAAACCATAGCTACTGTCATCAATAGCGTACAAAAAAAGTAGAACCCTTTCCAGAACCAATGCCTAGGTCCAAGGGCAAGTACTAAACATAACACTGAGGTGTAAGCACAGGTGATGCCATATGTCATGGGGTCGCTGAAAAATGAAAACTTCCTAAATTTTCCCCAATTATAATACAAGGCAAATCTTCCTTCATCAGCCCTCACCCAGTTTTCTTCAATAGGGTGCAAACCTTTGAACTCTTGAACCACACCATAACAAGCCAATAAAAATG
>JBDNDT010000266.1:0-4504 GCA_046718985.1 Cytophagales bacterium | reverse complement strand
GGGTTTTTTTTTCACCACAATCACGGTGTCTTTCAAGAATGTTACTTTGGTGAAGGTATTGGAGATGGTTGATCTGTAAAATTTTCTCAACAATTCTATGTCGTTACCCCAAACCCCGTTAGTCACGTTATAACCGAAGTCCACCAATCTGTCTGAGTTGGTGTACATAGCCAAAGGTTTTCTATAAGAGGGATACTTCCTTGCAATGTCTTCATCTGACATCACATAAAAACCACTGGGCAAAACTACACTAACATTTTTGTCTAAGGTTATTTTTTGGCTTTTCTGAGCTTGTAGCGACATCATGGTCAATGTCGCTGTGATTATCCAAATGAATTTATTCATCTTTTCCTTTTTGGCCGAAATTACTCAAAATCTTCAATAGGTGTCACAAAATACCTTTGGGTCTTTGTCAGGTCAATGAACGAAAGAATTCTTTTGTGCCATCTTATCTGTTTTGAAACTTCACCGTGTTTAACGCTTTCAAACGAACGGATGATTTGCAGATCTTTTTCATCAAGCTCAAGATTTGAATATTTAGATTTTAAATATGTATTCATGAAAGCTTCTAAGCCTAAATTGAATTTAGAGTCTATGTTGTTTTTAGCATATTGAAGAGGAGTTTGAGCATTTCTATGAAAGCCGTATTGATTCAACAAAAACAAAATCGAACGATAAGCGAAATGGGCTTTGTCTTTGGGTGAATCTGCTATGTTTGTCCTAATTCTGAAATAAAGATAAATACAGAGCGGAGTAAACAACCAAATCATAAGCAACAAAGCAAAAAGCATAAGTGAATATTTAGCCACAATTCCTTTCCAATCTTTCACTTCTATCGGCTCATCTTCTTTCTTTTCTTCCTTTTTTTCTTCAGGTGTTTGAATGTATAGTTCATCAACCTTCAATGGATTATCAATTCTTTTGACAAAGTCTGATGCTTTTTCGTTTTCACCCGGCGGGGTCAATCTTCTCATTTTCACATCAAAAGAAACACCGGCCACTTGAGTTCCCTGTTTGATATCTAGGATGCTTTTGCTCAGTTTTTCTTTTTTGATCAACGCCTTTGAAGCATCGAATGTGAGTGTTGGAGGATTTTTGAACACATACTCTTTGTTTTTGAGCATCATTTGTTCCATCGTGATGGTCACTGTTTTTTTCACATTATCCACCTCCAAAACAGTACCAACGCCTGTGAAATAAGCTTTTGGAGGGTTCATTGGAGGAGTTCCATCAGGTCTTGGCGCTTCTTGAGAACTTTCGTCACCGATGGTGGTGTCAAAATCCAGCCATCCATAATCAGGGAAATAAACCTGAATCCAAGCATGGGCTTGGTCACCATAAAACCAATACCAACCTTTGTTTTTGTCGGCTCTGTCCACCGTCATGAATCCGCTCACCATTCGCACAGGCACGCCTACGCTTCTTAGCAAAAACAAACTTGCACCTGCAAAATAAGTACAATAGCCTTTTCGGTTTTTGAAAAGAAAATAAGCCAACTTCGAAGCATTTGGAATATTAGGATCATTAGGAGAACCGGGTGTTAATGTATATTTGTATAGAGGTTTTCCATAAGGGTCGTTGGAGAGAAAATAATCTCTTACCGCTAATACTTTTTCTATCGGAGTTTTAGCCTTTTTAGTGATTTCTTTAGCTAGGTCAGCAATTGAATCAAAAACAGCACCTTTGGGAACATGAGTATAATAAGCATAGAAAGTAGAGTCCACCTTTTTATAATCTTTCACTTGCTTGAGCACTTTCACTCTCATTTCTTGGAAAGATTTCAGTTCTTTATCTTTTCCTGCATTGTAAACAAAATAAGCGCTATTAAGGGTTGAAACCAGACTTTTGGCTTTGTAAGCAAATTTGAATTGACTTTGATAATCAGGGTCTACGGAAATGGGCTGACATGAAAATGAAGTGCTGGGCGCAGTGAATGTGTTAGGAGAAAGCAATGATAAGTAAACATCCACTTCAACGGGCTTCTTGAAGAGATAATTTTTGTCATTCTTCAAAACTGCGGTGTCAGTTCTTTGAAAATAAAGAGGAATGGAGTTGGGTTTTGGGAAAAACAAATCTTGGGAAGGGGCATTGTCGTCAACTTCGAATTGCTCTTTAGCTTGGTTATAACGACTGAGATGATATGATGTAAAGTATAAAGGGTTGGGTATTTCTTCTAAGCCGGGAACATCAAAATAATTGTCAAGATAAGCTGCAAAAAGAAGTTCGTCAGACCTTCCGAATCTTGATTTGAGTTTAGCATATTCGTTGAGGTCAACATCATCATTTTTGTTTTTTTGTAACATATTTTCGGTATCCGGGTCGTTACCCTCACCATTACCACTATCTCCACCTGCCGCACCGAACTCTTGTTCCAAGGCTTGAATTTCAGTTCTCATGGCATATTCAACCAGCTTGAAAAGTGCAAAAATCAACAATAGAAAAAGAGCTGCTCTTGAAGCAAATCTGAAAATACTCTTGAAGTCAAAGTTTTGGAGTTTGTCAAGGCTTTCACGAATGTGATGGTTATAAAAAGCATACAGAAAAACAGGTAAGAGTTGGTGGGTCAATACCTCTCCTAAAATAATTTTATGTTTGGCGATTTCAACAATTCCTAAACCAAAAACAAAGATTGAAATTAACATAGGAAAATACCTGAAACGAGCCAAACCAAAACCCAATAACCAGCCGAAGCCCACTAAAATGGCATTGTGGGCAAAAGAAATGGTGGCATAAAAAACGTCGAATTCTCCTGATTGGCTGAGCAAAATGCCTTCATAAGTGGTGAAACCTAAAAAAGCTATCCCAACGACCCCTATCAAAAACCTGAGTCTGAAAAAATACAAACTGAAAGACAGACCCGTTGAAATCGCCAACAATGAATATTCCCAAATGGGATTTCTTTCCAAAAAAGTGATTTGGTCTGAGACTTTAGACAAAAAAGGGTGCAAGAGCATGCCGGTAGGCAAAACCAGAAAAACTAAGTATAAGAAGAGCTGAACAAAATTCCTGTCAAAAACAGATTTTTTCATAAAGTAGAATTTTCTTGGTCACGTAAAATTATAACGAAATTCAGGAAATACTATTTTGATTCAAAAAAAGGATGTTGAATATTCTTAAAATGAGGGATTTCAACAAGGTTTTTTCTCACAAATAAACTCCAAATTGAAGATTAACCCTCTTCGCAACAGGGATCGAGCGGTTGTTTGAGCTCCTTTTTTGTGTAGCCCAAAGCGGAACAAAAAAGAGCGAGCCGTGAGAGCCCGGCCGCCCTCAAGGCGGGTTGCCCAAAAAAAGTATTTTTAAAATGAATTGCCTTACAATTCATTCCACATTCAAGGACAAAATCTCAACAACAAAAACGGGATAGAGTGGAGAATATCGGAGTCGAACCGATGACCTCTACAATGCCATTGTAGCGCTCTAGCCAGCTGAGCTAATTCCCCTAATTGAGGCGTAAAACTAACAATTATTCTACACATTCACGAAAAGCAAGCACAAATTTTGAATTATTGATACATTTGTGTTGTTGAACTGACAAATTGAGTGCAATGAAATTTCAAATACCGGAGGCTTTCAAGAGTGAAATATTAGCAAAACATAAAAACACAGAAGTTTTTCCGGCAACTTCATTGATATCTCAATTTGTGACCGGATTGATTCTTACTTTGTTTCCTCAACAATCCAGATCAAGAATTGAAAACACTGAGCAGTTAGATGCCCGTTTAGAAAAGCATTTCAGCTCTTTGGTTTATTTGTTGAATTATCTTGAAACGCAGCTAAATCAGCCTGTTGATGAAATTGCTGTCAGGTTCATGGAAAAAATACCTGACATTTATGCGAGTTTAACCCAAGATGTGGAGATAATTTTGAAAGGAGATCCTGCTGCAAAAAGTGAATTTGAGGTGGTGAGAACTTATCCGGGTTTTTATGCTATTGCATTTTATCGTGTAGCGCATGAGCTTCATGTATTAGACATTCCACTGATTCCCAGAATCATAACCGAATATGCTCATTCCAAAACAGGGATTGACATCCACCCTGGCGCAACCATTGCCCCGAGTTTTTTCATTGATCATGGCACAGGAATCACCATTGGTGAAACCGCAATTTTAGGAGAAAATGTAAAACTTTATCAAGGAGTGACTTTAGGCGCTTTGAGTGTTGCCAAAGAGTTGGCCAACCAAAAACGACATCCAACGATTGAAAACAATGTAGTGATATATTCGGGTGCAACGATTTTGGGAGGGAACACCGTTGTGGGGCATCACAGCATCATCGGCGGAAATGTTTGGCTCACCAAGAGTGTTCCTCCTCATTCTAAGGTTTATCACAAAGAACAAACCGAATTCAAAACCAAAGACAGTAGTTTGGTGAGTGAATGATTTTTGAAGCAAACTCAATCATAAAATTTCACAAGAATTTGATTTCTTGAAGGTTGAAAGAAAGTATCAGATTTTAAATGTATAGATATAATTTCTTCAAGATTGAGGGATTGATGCTTTAA
>JBDNDT010000265.1:0-4511 GCA_046718985.1 Cytophagales bacterium | reverse complement strand
TCTTTTTCTGTTTTGGCTAATTCTGTTCCGTTCACTTTTTCTTTGATCTCTTTTTCTACCTCTTCAAAAAGTTCAGGATTTTCCAAAAGAACGGTCTTCACAGTGTCTCGACCTTGGCCAATTTTATTGCTTTTATAGCTGAACCAAGACCCTGACTTTTGGATGACACCAAGTTCTACTCCCAGGTCTATCATTTCGCCAACTTTCGAAATTCCTGCGCCATACATGATGTCGAATTCAACCACTTTGAAAGGAGGGGAAACTTTGTTTTTCACTACTTTCACCCTGGTTCGATTACCAATCACATTTTCTCCATCTTTAATTTGACCCACTTTTCTAATGTCTAACCTCACAGAGGCATAGAATTTCAGGGCATTTCCACCTGTTGTAGTTTCAGGATTTCCGAACATCACCCCAATTTTATCTCTTAATTGGTTGATGAAGATGCAACAAGAACCTGTTTTGTTGATAGCACCGGTTAATTTTCTCAAAGCTTGTGACATCAATCTGGCTTGCAAGCCCATCTTGCTGTCGCCCATATCACCTTCAAGTTCGCCTTTAGGAACAAGAGCAGCAACGGAATCAATCACAATCACGTCAATTGCCCCCGATCTGATGAGGTGTTCAGCTATTTCGAGAGCTTGTTCACCATTGTCAGGTTGTGAGATGAGTAAGTTTTCGGTGTCAATACCTAACTTTTCGGCATAAGTTTTGTCAAATGCGTGCTCAGCATCAATGAAAGCTGCTATACCCCCTTGCTTTTGAGCTTCAGCGATGCAATGCAAAGTCAAGGTTGTTTTACCGGAAGATTCCGGACCATAGATTTCAACCACTCTACCTCTAGGAAGCCCACCAATCCCTAAAGCCAAGTCAAGGCCAAGTGAGCCTGTTGAAATGGCCGGTATATCAACAACCCTTTCATCACTCAATTTCATGACTGTGCCCTTGCCATATTCTTTATCAAGCTTATCAATGACCATTTGCAAGGCCTTGAGCTTTTCTGCTTTCTCGTTAGACATAATTTGGTGCGTTATATTTAGTTGCTTAGACATAAACTGTGCATGTGTGCAAAGATATTTAATTTTGGCTGATTCATTTATTAATTCAACTCAAAAAGAAAATCATATCATTTTTTGAAACGCTTAATATTAAAATCAAATTCGAATAGAAGATGTTTAAAAATTAATATTTGATTAGTAATAGCAAGCGAATTAACACTTTAACAAGCTATTATCAACACTATCATGATTTTTTATTAATTTTTTCAAATAAAACTTCAGAGGCAAATCACCACATTTGTATCGTTTTTTTGGATGCGTATTTTGTTTTAGGAATTAAATCGAAATTTGAAAAAATTGTTAATAAATAGTAACATATCAAGAAAAATGTTTTTATCTTTACGCACAGGAAAAACACAAACATGTTTTGAACAGCAATATTGGAAGATTTTGTTTTTCCATAGCTGGTTGAAAGCCTAAAGGCCCCTAAATAATAAAGCTCGTCTTTATTTGCCTTTAGGTTTCTTTTTTTTTACCCAAAATCAATAATAACAAAAGTAAGACACATTTCGGATTGAAAGGTTTAATCATTATATTCGCAACGCAGAAAATTCTGTAAACTTTTCAAACTTTTCAAAACATTAAATAATTTTCAAAATGGCTTTAATCGAAGATATCGTAGCCCGTCAGATTTTTGATTCGCGTGGCAACCCTACTGTTGAAGTTGACGTGATCACCGAAAACGGTGCAATGGGAAGAGCAGCTGTTCCTTCAGGTGCATCAACAGGAAAACACGAAGCAGTTGAACTTAGAGATGGAGAAAAGTCAATGTATATGGGCAAAAGCGTGCTGAAAGCCTGTGCCAATGTGAATGACTTGATTGCCAACGAACTTGTAGGCTACTCAGTGTTTGAGCAGAATGCAATTGATAAACTGATGCTCGAATTAGATGGCACTCCAAACAAAGCAAAATTAGGAGCTAACGCCATTTTAGCAGTTTCATTAGCGGTCGCAAAAGCTGCTGCAGAAGAATTAGGTATTTCTTTGTTCAGATATATAGGTGGTGTTAATGCTAACACTTTGCCTGTTCCGATGATGAACATTTTAAATGGTGGTTCACATGCTGATAACTCTATTGATTTTCAAGAGTTTATGATTATGCCTGTGGGTGCTGAGAGTTTCACTCATGCCATGAAAATGGGTTCTGAGATTTTCCATAACTTGGCAAAAGTGTTGAAGGAAAAGAAATATTCTACCAATGTGGGCGATGAAGGTGGTTTTGCACCAAATATCCCATCAAATGAAGAAGCTATTGAGATTGTTTTGAAATCTATCGAGAAAGCTGGTTACAAGCCTGGTGAAGATGTGTTTATCGCAATGGATGCTGCCGTAACTGAATTTTATGATGAAGAGACGGGTCTTTATCATTTCCATAAATCAAATGGAATGAAAAAGAATTCTGATGAGATGGCCGCTTATTGGGAAGAATGGATTAATAAATATCCAATTATCTCAATCGAAGATGGAATTGCAGAAGATGATTGGAAAGGTTGGAAAACGTTGACAGACAGAATCGGAAAAAGAGTTCAGTTGGTGGGTGATGATTTGTTTGTGACTAATGTAACCAGATTGCAAGATGGTATCAACCAAGGTGTTGCGAACTCAATTTTAGTGAAAGTTAACCAAATCGGTTCATTGACTGAAACCATCAATGCGGTTAATTTGGCACATAAAAACAAATATAAATCAGTGATGTCTCACCGTTCAGGCGAAACAGAAGATAATACTATCGCTGATTTAGCAGTTGCATTGAACACAGGTCAAATCAAAACCGGTTCATGCTCTCGTTCTGACAGGATGGCTAAATATAACCAATTGTTGAGAATTGAAGAAGAATTGGGAGACACTGCTTATTTCCCGGGCAAAAACTTCTAATTTATATTAATGTGATAAAATAAAAAAGGGCTGATTTCAGCCCTTTTTTATTTTAGGTTCACTTTATTTGCAATTTTTTTATCTCAGGTTTTCACTTCATTTTCATGCTAAACAACGTGACATCGTCTTTGTATTTCAAAGCTAATCCTTTGTGTCTATCCAAAGCAATGATGATTTCTTGATGCAAGCTTTCTTGTGGTTGATTTTGATATTTAAGAATGATTTTCTCTAAATTTTCCTCTCCAAATTCAACACCCTCTTCATTGTTGGTCTCAACCAAGCCATCGGTGTACATAAAAAGCAAATCACCTTTTTCAAATTTGATGTTTTCTTGGTCTACGAATGGCAGTTCTTCAAAAGCACCAATCATCACAGAGCCTTTGTTAAGACTAAGCAACTCTTCGTTTGGTTTCAGCAAATATGGGGCATTGTGTCCGGCATTCACGTATGTGAGGGATTTTGCTTTTATGTCTATCAAAGCAATGAAGAAAGTGACAAAATAATCACCACCGGTGTTTTTTTGGGTGAGAGTGTTTAGTTTTCTAATGATTGTTTTCAAGTCTAGGTTTTCAGCAATCAAGGTTCTGAGTGTGGCCTGAAAATTAGACATAAAAATTGCAGCAGGTATTCCTTTTCCTGAAACATCAGCAATGCACACATAAAAGCAATCTTCACTCACATTTATGTAGTCATAATAATCGCCACCTATTGTTTGATGAGGAAAATAAGTGGAGTGAAGTTGAAAGTGATTGTGATTTGGTAGTTTTCCGGGAATCAGCATTGACTGAACTTGAGCTGCTATTTCAAGTTCTTTTCTTAGGGCTTCTTGTTCAATCTGCTTTCTTGCAAATCTTTTATTTTCAATAGCAACCAGCAAAATATTGCTTAATGTTTGAATAAACTTGAATTTTTGTGTTTTGGCATCTTCCCCAAAAGCTTCATCTCCATCAACCAAAACATAAGCTAACAACTGGTTTTTATGTGCCACAGGAATCACCACATCAAAGTCTTTGAACATTGAGTTTTTTTCATTGTGTTCGATGATTGAAATTTGATTGTTCAGAGGCAAGCTTTGAGCAGGATCTATTTTTACAATTTCAGGACTACAACCAAAATGAAGTTTGCAATTCCAAGAGTTGTTTTCAAGAACAAAAAGAGCCATTTTTTTAATAATCAAATTAGCTCTCAATGTGAAGTGATAAATTTTGTAGATGTTCTCTTCTGAGGTGTTGCTGTTGATGGCTTGGGTGATTTCCAATAAGGCATTTAACTCTAGTTGCTTGAAATCAACCGTGCTGTTTTGATTTGAATGCTTGTTCATTTTTTCTGAATAGCTTGAGGGTCAAATGCATCACGAAGACCATTCCCAAACAAGTTAAAACATAGAACCAATAAACTGATGGCTAAACTAGGGAATAGAATCAAATGCCAACCGTCTTTCGAACCCATGGAATGAAATCCTTCATTAATCATCATCCCCCAAGAAGGCATTGGCGGTTGAACCCCTAATCCCAAAAAACTAAGACCAGCCTCAATCAAAATTGCTGAGGCAAAATTTGCCGTCGCAATCACTATCAA
>JBDNDT010000264.1:0-4538 GCA_046718985.1 Cytophagales bacterium | reverse complement strand
CAACATAATATTTCAGCTCTATGGGTAGCTTAGAGACAGAATCCACTAAACTTTGCTCTGCAATCCCATATTTTGCCATTTGATCTAACACCACATTTCTTCTGGCTAAGCTGTTTTTTGGGTTCAAAATTGGGCTGTAAGTGGTGGTGGCTTTCAACAATCCCACCAACATGGCAGCTTCTTGAATGTTTAATTTGGAAGGATGTGTATTGAAATAAGTTTGTGATGCTGTTTTGATTCCAAAAGCCCGACTTCCAAAATCAACCGTGTTCAGATACATGGTGATGATTTCTTGCTTGGTGTAAGATTTCTCTAATCTCACTGACAGTATCCATTCTTTGGTTTTGACAATCAAGGTGTTCAAACCCGGAACAAAACCCAACAATCCCATTGAACTTTCTCCTCTCACTTTGAATAAATTTTTGGCTAACTGTTGTGTGATTGTGCTTCCACCTCTTTTTTGACCACCACTCACTAAATTATAAAACACTGAAAAAACGGCCTGCATGTCAATTCCCGAATGTTCATAAAACCTGATGTCTTCAACAGCCACCAAAGCATTGATAACATAAGGGGAGATTTGATGATAGTCAACCGGGGTTCTGTTTTCAATGAAATATTTTCCGATTTTGACCCCGTCGCTAGTGTAAATTTCCGAAGCTAAATCAACTTTTGGGTTTTCAAGTTTTTCAATGCTGGGCATTTTACCAAAAAGCCATAAAAAATTGATTTCAACTGAAAACACATATAACCAAATGCCAAAAACAATATAAATAAAGTATTTCCAAGATTTGGTTATGGCGTTTCGATTGAAGTAATTCAAAAACTTTACTCTAAAGTGCATGAATCTGTGAAACAGCAACTTAGCAATCGAAAAAATGAAATTAAATGCTTTTTTAATGAACTCCAATAGTCAAAAACTTTTTTAAATTAGATATTAACAAGTTTCAAAAATAAACAATTATCGCTCATTCAAAACTATTTCCAATGATTCTCTGTGTTTTTCTATCGTGAAAGCCACTTCTTCATTTTTTATACAGTTTGATATAAACAAACTTTCAAATTGAGATGGTGCTAGATATACTCCTCGTTTAAGCATTTCATGGAAATATTTTCCAAATAAAACGGTGTCGGACGATTTGGCACTTTCAAAATCAGTTACGTTTTGATTGGTAAAAAAAACACTAATCATTGAGCCTATTTGGTTGATGGTGAAATTAACACCTAAATTTTTATGATTTAATTCAAAACCTTTCGCCAACTTGATGGTGCTGTTTTCAATTTCAACATAAACAGATGGGTTGTCTATTAGGTGCTTCAACAATGCCAAGCCCGCTGACATTGCAACCGGATTGCCTGAAAGTGTTCCTGCTTGATAAACTTTTCCGACAGGTGCCACTTGTTCCATGATTTCTTTTTTCCCACCATAAGCTCCGACCGGCATTCCACCACCAATGATTTTTCCTAATGTTGTGAGGTCCGGAGTGATGCCAAATCTTTTCTGTGCTCCACCAATGGAAAGTCTGAAACCGGTCATCACTTCGTCGAAAATCAATACTATATTGTGCTTGTCACAAATTGATCTTAGCCCTTCTAAAAATCCGGGTTTGGGCAAGACACAACCCATGTTTCCCACCACAGGTTCAACAATGATGGCAGCAATTTTATCTTTGTTGGCATCTACTAAATGATTGACAGATTCAAGATTGTTATAAGCTGCTGTTAATGTGTCATTTGCGGTGGCTTGGGTTACACCCGGGCTGTCAGGTACACCCATTGTCATCGCACCACTTCCGGCAGCTATCAAAAAGGAATCTCCATGACCATGATAACAGCCTTCAAACTTGATGATTTTTTCTTTTCCGGTGAAACCTCGTGCCACCCTGATGGCAGCCATTGTGGCTTCTGTGCCTGAGTTCACCATTCTTACCATTTCTAAAGAAGGAACGACTTCGGTTAGTAAGCTTGCCATTTCTACTTCTTTTTCGGTTGGTGCACCAAATGAAGTGGAATTCAAAGCTGATTCTCGAATGGCTTCAATCACTGGCTCAAAAGCGTGACCCATAATCATGGGACCCCAAGAGCCAATATAGTCTATATATTTATTGCCGTCTTCGTCAAAAAGATATGCTCCTTTGGCTGATTTGATGAAAACAGGGTTTCCACCAACTGATTTGAATGCTCGAACCGGTGAGTTTACACCACCCGGTATGATTTTTTTTGCTTTTTCAAAAAGTGAATTACTGTTGATTGTCTCTTGGTATGCCATAGGAAATATTGATTTCTGATGCAAATTAAATGTTTTGGGTGAATGTTTATTGTGGTTTTTCTATTTGAAGAAAAAAATGAAGAATGAAAAGATGTTATTGGTTTTTTTACTCACAAAGGCTGTTGTTTTATCTTTATCTGTATGAGTTTTTATGTTTTTGAAAATGAAACGGTTAGTTTTCGCAAAAGGGATTGAGGCATTGTTTGAGCTCCTTTTTTGTGTAGTGCAACGGAACAAAAAAGAGCGAGTGGCGAAAGCCCGGCCGCCCTTAGGCGGTTTGCCCAATTTTTTTAAAAATGAAATCCTTGAAATGTGTTGATTATTTTTTTTACAAATTATGCTATTGCGTAATCGCCAAGCTTCTAAACCCTTAAAGGGTTAGCAAGGCTCTGGAATAGTTAAAAACCTTCAAGGGTTTCTATGAGCAATTTGGGTTTATGAAGATTTATGAAAAAGAATACCCAAGTTTTCTCAACTTGGGTATAGAATATTGAGTTTTATTTTAGATTATTCTGATTTTCCGCCTCTAGAAGTCATTATGTCGCGGTCGAAAAGATACAGTCCGCTTTTGTCTTCTCCGATGAGTTCAAGTTTTTCGTTAAGCAATCTTGCAGTGCTTTCTTCTTCCATTTGTTCAGTGACATACCACTGCAAGAAGTTATGTGTGGCATAATCTTTCACTTTCAAAGCGGTTTCAACCAAGTCGTTAATGCTTTCAGAAACTTTGTATTCATGTTTTAAAAACAACTCAAATGCGCTTTTCAATGAAGTGAAAGTGATTTGGGGTTGTGGCAAACTTGGAATGATAGCAAAGCCACCTCTATCATTGATGAATTTCATCAATTTGATCATGTGCATGCGCTCTTCATCAGATTGAAGATAAAAAAACTCAGCTACACCATTCAAACCGGGTTGTGCATCAGCCCAAGAAGCTAAAGCGAGATAGGCTTGTGAAGATTCTGCTTCCATTGCCACTTGGTGGTTCAAAGCATCTAACATTTCTTTTTTCATCATAAACTTGGGAGTTTTGTCTAATTTTATAACGGTTTACAATTAAGAATAGTTCGAGCCTGATTATCAAACTTGCAATCAGGTTCTAAGCATTTTTTGGAAATTAATGACCTAAGATGTAAGCAAACATCAATGGTGCAACGATTGTGGCATCAGATTCTATCATGAACTTGGGTGTTTTGATGTCTAATTTACCCCAAGTGATTTTTTCATTGGGAACTGCACCGGAATATGAACCGAAAGAAGTGGTTGAATCACTGATTTGGCAGAAATAAGACCAAAATGGGATGTCATGCATTTCCATGTCTTGGTAAAGCATCGGCACCACGCAAATAGGGAAATCACCGGCAATGCCACCACCGATTTGGAAAAACCCAACGCCTTTTCCGCCACTGTTTTTCACATACCAATCTGCCAAAAACATCATATATTCAATGCCTGATTTCATTGTTGAGGCTTTGAGTTCGTTTTTAATGCAATAAGAAGCAAAGATGTTGCCCATTGTGCTGTCTTCCCAACCCGGGCAAACAATGGGTAAGTTTTTCTGCGCAGCCGCTAACATCCAAGAGTTTTTTGGGTCAATTTCATAATATTGTTCCAATTCTCCTGAAAGCAACAGTTTATACATGTATTCATGTGGAAGATATCTTTCTCCTGCTTTTTCTGCCTTGCTCCATACTTCGAAAAGGTGTTTTTGCAGTTTTCTAAATGCTTCTTCTTCAGGTATGCAGGTGTCTGTTACACGATTATAGTGGTTTTCCAGCAAATCCCATTCATCTTGAGCGCTAAGGTCTCTCCAATTGGGGATTCTCTTATAAGAATTGTGCGCCACCAAGTTCATCAAATCTTCTTCAAGATTTGCTCCTGTGCATGATATGATGTGTACTTTATCTTGTCTTATCATTTCAGCTAGTGAAATTCCTAGTTCTGCTGTGCTCATGGCACCGGCTAGGGTAACCATCATTTTGCCGTTGTCAAGCAATTGTTCTTCATATGCTTTTGCAGCATCAACCACAGAAGCAGCATTGAAGTGTAGGTAGTTCTTTTCGATGAATTGTGAAATGGGTCCTTTCATGATTGAAAAATAATTATTGTAAAAGTTCTGCGATTTTGGTTTCTAACTCGTTACCTCTCAGGTTTTTGGCAATGATATTTCCGTTTTTATCCAAAAGATAAGTGTTGGGGATTGATTCCACTTTGTAAAGCTTTGCTACTTCACTGTTCCAACCGTTCAAGTCTGAAACTTGCAACCATGATA
>JBDNDT010000263.1:0-4541 GCA_046718985.1 Cytophagales bacterium | reverse complement strand
CGATCTTTGATAAAATTGTTAAAAAGCTTTATTTAGAAGATCCATCTGCTAGGATTAGGGTCTTTACATGGGAAATTGCTTATGATCATTGGTTAAAAAGTCCTATACTTGGCAATGGACCTGGTTTTGGGAATCAGAATGGTTTTAGAATGTACAATGAATTCTTTGGATATCAAAATACTTATTTGAAAATGTTTGCAGAAACGGGAATATTTTCTTTGATATTTTTTATTGTATTTTTAATTAGAAAAGGAATAGTGATTCTAACTATTCAAGATTCAACATTGAAAAAAATGTTGTTAATTACATTTATTGCTTGTTCGATTCACTGGTTTATTGCAGATTGTTATTATCATCCTTCATTTTGGATATCCTTAGCGTCAGTTGGTTTATTAACTGATAAAAAATTAGTATGAAGATTTGTCATGTAATCACAGCATTAGATCAAGGTGGTGCTGAAATTTTATTGAGCAATGTTGCTAATATAATGTCTAAAGAGCATGAAATTCATGTTATTTGTTTAAAACATCAAACAAAAATTATTAATAGGTTTTCGACTAATGTAAAAGTTCAAGTTATTGGATTGAATTTCAGCACTGTTTTTCGTTTGCATTCACTACTTAAAATATTAAAACCTGAAATTGTTCATACGCATTTAGGACATGCGGATTTTTTAGGACTAATATCTACTTTAGGTTTAAAAACAAAGAGATTTTGCACAATGCATAATATATGGTTTAAGAAAAATGCTTTTGATTATGTTTTTTTTGCTTTGTACATTATCTATTTTAATATCCTGTTTAGGGATGCTAAGGTGATTTCTATTTCTGATTCTGTTTATCAGCATGTTAGGAAGTGGTATAGATTGGATGATAATAGGAATTTCTTGTTGAAAAATGCTATTGGTGGGAAGCCAAGTTTGTTTAGTAAGCATGATGCTAGGCAATATTGTGGATTTGAAAATAACCAATTTATAATAACTTTTGTAGGTCGTTTTTCTAAGCAAAAGAACTTACCTTTTTTATTAAAGTCTTTTAAAGAAATTTCTCTTCTTGGAAATGATATAAAGCTATGTTTAGTAGGTGAGGGCGATTTATTAGTTACCTTAAAACAAATGGTTTTTGATTTGGGGCTTGTGTCAAAAGTTGTTTTTTTAGGGGTGAAAGAAAATGTTAATGATTTTATTAAAATGGCAGACTTGTTAGTTCTTCCATCAATTTTTGAAGGGTTTGGATTGGTGATTTTAGAAGCATTTAGAGAAGGAACACCTGTTATAGCTTCAAATATTGAAGGACCAAAGGAATTAATTGAACATAACAAAGATGGAATGTTATTTACTTCTGGGTCTGAAAGAGAGTTTGTGAGCGCAGTCACTGAGTTGTATAATGACAGAAACAAACTGTTGGTTTTTTCAGAAAATGCTAAGAATAAATTCCGAACATTCGGAACATTAGAATCCTATTGTCAAAAATTAACTGATTTTTATTTGTCAGGAAAATGAAAATTTTACATGTAGTTGAATCATTTGGGGGTGGAAGTGCAGTTTTTATCTCTTTATTATCAAAATATCTTTCAAATCATGAGCATATTGTGCTTTATGGATTGAGAAAAGATGAACAACCTTTTGAAGTTACGAAGTCAAAGTTTCCTCAAAGTGTTAAATTTGTTTATTGGAAAAGTGCCACAAGAGAACTATCTCTAATTAATGACTTTCTAGCCTTTATTGAATTAAATAAAAAAATTAAAAACTTAAATCCGGATGTGGTTCATCTTCACTCATCAAAAGCAGGGTTTATTGGAAGGTTTTCTTGCTATTTATTAGGTAGAAAGTGTATATACAGCACTCACTCTTCTTCATTTTTAAGGCAGGACATAAGTAGTTTTAAAAGGAAGTTTTTTGTTTTACTAGAAAAATTAGCATCAATTATTCCTTGCGAGGTTATTGCTTGCTCAAGGTCAGAAATGAATGCTTTCCTAAGCTATAGTATAAAAGCAACATACATAAACAATGGAACAGAAATACAAGAATCAGAAGATAGTTTAAAACAAATCACATCTAACAAATTAAAAATTTGCACTGTTGGACGAATTACAAATCAAAAAAATCCTGAACTGTTCAATGAGATTGCTAACTCTTATAAACAAGCTGATTTTATTTGGGTGGGAGATGGTTTGTTAAGAAGCAGTTTGAAGAGTGATAACATTCAAATTATCGGCTGGGTGAGCAAAGAAGAAGTATTGCAAATTGTTAAAGATTGTGATATTTATCTTTCAACTTCACTTTGGGAAGGATTGCCTCTTTCTGTTTTAGAAGCAATGGCATTAAGTAAACCTTTGGTTTTAAATAAATGTGTTGGCAACGTAGATTTGGTTAAGGACAATCGAAATGGTTTGGTTTTTGAATCAAAGACTGAAGCAATCAATTATTTAAATAAACTTGATAATGACAGGTCTTTAATTTACAAAATTGGAATGGAGTCATTTTTGATTTGTAAGTCAGAATTTAACATTAAAGACAACACCAACGCATATGAGAGAAAGTATCAAGAATTACTTAGCAAAAATTGAGTTAGTCCACACCTTTATTTTAGCAATTATATCATTCACAATTCCATGGCCTCTGTTTGCCGGAATAAACAGTGTCTTGATAATTTTATTGCTCCTTTTTTCTGTTTTTTTTTGTGATAATCAATCTGAATGGGATTTTAAAAAGCTGTTTGTTTTAATCATTTTTCCAGCAATCTACTTTTTGACTTTTTTTACCACTTCTTACAAAGCTGTTTGGTTTGAGTCTGTTCAAAACAAATTGGCATTTTTGGCGTTTCTGGCTTGTTTTTTTTTAAAAAAGCCTTCAATGAAATCTGTTAAAGTTACATTTGCGACTTTTGTTGTTTCAATTTTTTTATTGACGTTAGTGGCTTTTTTAACAACTGTTTATTATCATACTGTTGTCTATGACAAATTGCCATTTTATTTGTGGTTCTTTTCCCAGAGGCTAGTTCATTTTTTAGAAATTCATAGGGTTTACCTAAGTATTCATATTTTTTTTGCAATAAATTTGATTTGCTTTTTTTTGCCTAATATTGGAAAGACTTTGAAATATGGATTGATGATTTATTTTTCAATTTTCCTGTTACTGCTTTATGCAAAAATGTTTTTGTTTTCTGTTTTTATTATGGTAGCAATTTACTTTTTTATGAAGCTTAACGTTAAGCTTCATAAAAAAGTCCTATAAATGGTTTGGTTTTGGTATTTTAATTTTAACTCTAATATTTAGCCAGAAAAACTCAATTTTAAGTTTATTTGACTCAGTCAATCGCAACTTTTACAATGTTCAAGATTTAGACATTAATGACAGCTATGGCACAAGAGTTTTTGTGTGGAAAAAATGTATCGAACTTATTTCTAAAAAACCATTCTTTGGTTATTCTGTTCCGGATTCTCAGTTTGAATTGGCCAAAAAACTTCAACTAAGTGAAATTCAGAATCCTGAAATCTCAAACTTGAATGCACACAATCAATATTTTCAAATTGCCATTGATTTAGGAATAATAGGTTTATTTATATTCTTGATGTTTTTGTTTTATTGCTTTAGATTTTCAATGCAAAATTTCAATATGGTGGCTTTTTTTTCGGTTTTTTGTTTGTCAATGATAACTGAGAATATTTTAATGCGACAGCAAGGAAGTGTATTTTTTTCGTTTTTTGTATATATGTTTTGCTTTGTAATAAAACATAATGATTTCAATCAGATTGGGAGATATAATATTGTCTAATTCGATACGTTTGTAAATCTGTAATTATTGCCCTAAAATAAAAATGAAAAAGAAATTAGCCATATATTCCGTAGCCCTTGACCTTTGTGCATTTTTCGTGTCTTGGGTGCTGTTTTCGGGCATGAAAGGTGTCTATGTTTTCGAATCACTGCTGGACAATGAATTTGGGATTTATTTCGAGGCTACCTTCGTCTCTCTTATTTGGTTGGTGTTTTATTCTTTTGTAGGTTTTTATCACAAAATCGAATCTAAATCCAGATTATTAGTCAGTTTGAATCATTTCTTTGCTTCAATCATAGGTGTTTTGTTTATATGTGTTTTGCTTGCTCCTTTGAGTTATCGGATAGACGGTTATGAGAAGTTCATGAGTTTATATTTCACTTATTTTGGTCTGCATTTCGGTGTTACTTTACTTTTCAAGCTTTTGATGATGAATTATGTGAAATTCTTAATCAGAAACCATAAAATAAGATTTAATACCATCATCATCGGCACAGGAAAAAATGCTTTAGATATTTGGTACGAAATTAAAAAGCTCAACAAGAAAATTGGATGGCATGTGTTGGGGAATCTTTATACAGATGAGTCAAACAAACAGTTGAACAGTCTCACTCCATTGGGGCATTTCAATGAATTGGAAAATATCATTCCTGCACAAGATGTTGACCATGTGATTGTGGCAGTTGAAAGCAGTGAACATCATTATCTGAGGTCTGTTTTTGAAGTCTTGAACAATTATGATGTTGAGGTGAGTGTGATTCCTGA
>JBDNDT010000262.1:0-4566 GCA_046718985.1 Cytophagales bacterium | reverse complement strand
TGGTCTTGGGTTACCGCTGGCATCACATGAAACACCAACCCGCACCCGCTCAGTTTTGGTGAGGGGGGGATATGAGTGACAGTTACACTTTGAACACGAAAGAAATAATCATAAACCAACATTTTGATTTATGAGAACGTTAACTAACTGACTAGATAAACTTAGAAAAGACAAATTGAATTCTCAATTTTGATGTACCATCTTAACCGAGTTTCTTTTGCCATCTTTTTCAACAACGAGAATATAAACACCCGGTCTTAAATTTTGAGGACAATAAGCTTTGCCTTCGGGAATTCCCATTAATTTAACCACCAAATTACCCAGCATGTCATACACATACACGAAGTCAGGTGATTCAGAACCTAAAATTGCAAAACATTCCAAATTATTATTAGGATAAACCACTCGCAGATTATTAGCGCTTAATTTTTCAAAATTTCTGTCTGTTCTTTTCGAATCAGGTGGCAATTTCTTAAAAACAGGTCTAATCATTAAATTTCCTTCGGCGTTCTTAAATTGTTCCCATCCTCTTCCTGTGTTAGTATAAATTTGTAAATTGGATTTGATTGGGCTATTCATGTCAAAACCTACATAAAAATCATATTGAGTTTTTTGTAAATAGCCTACATAAAAAGTGTCTTTAACCACAATTGGGGTGTCAAGTTTATATTCAAGAAAAGTGTTTATCAAAGAATCTCCATAAACCACCTGTTTGTTTCGATTATAAACCAAGTCATTAAAAGTGCCGGAAATCACTTGACCTGAAGCGTTTCTTTTTGAGATTTTGTGCCAAACTCTTAAATCAAAAGTGGCACTACCCATTTTGCCTTGAACATTTGGCAAATAAAACTGAACATGAGTTAGTGTGTCTTGCTCAACTAAATGAAATTGATATGCTAATTGTGCGTCTCTTCTGTTCATGGTTACAGAAACTTCTGCGGTTCCATCATCATATGCCAATTTATTGTGAACTAAGATGTTGCGATAAACGGTGTCATTCGTTCTAAATTTCCCGAGATCGGGGGAATTAGGAAAAAATGCCATCAGTTTCAGTGGAAGACTGTCTTTTGGCGTCAGAGGTAAATTGATTGGTAAGTCATTGACTTCGACAGCGCCAATGGTTGGGTTGTTCTGAGTAACCAAAAATAAATCTTTTTGCCAAAGACTTGTGTTATTGATACTTTCACTTAATGATACGGATATATCAATAGGATCTTCAATTGATTTTTTCAGATTGGAATAACCTAACTCAATTGATTCATTCAAAGGGAAACCTAATGAATTAAACAATTGAGAACTGGGGATTAAAGAGTAATTTTTAAAAATGTTAGCATTTAAATAAGAAAATGAACGGTCTTCAAATGAAGTGTCAGTAATTGAACGGTTGCTTGCTAAATAGACATAATCTAACAGCCAAATGTCATAATCGCCTGACATTCTCCCAACTGTGTTGAATTTAAATTTGAACTTATCATGAAAAAACTGAGATTCATTGATCGCAATAAAGTATGGAGTGAAAACAGTGTCCTTTGGATAAGTGAAAGTGGTGTCAAAATCATTTGTTGTAGAATTGAAATTGACTTCCATCACTTCTTTGTCGTCTTTTCTTACCCATACATTTACCCATTGATTTTCAGAGTTGAGAAAACTTAACCAAATTGAATCGCCTTGGTGACCATCACTTCTGTCTCCATTTCCTCCATTTTGAATAAAAAAACTCAAAACCAAATCTGATGTTTCATTAACTTGAGAAAGGTCTATTGCTTTGCTTTCAAGACTATCAATTTTTCCGATAGCATAAATATCACCTGAATTGTAAATATTTCCTCTTCGGTCTCTGCCATCGAAGACAACACAGTTGATGTTTGGAGGTGAAATGGAATAGTCATTGCTAATAGTAGTGCCTCCAAAGTTTTCCCAAAACTCAGTGTTTGGGCTACCGAATGATTTTGAAAAATCATCGAAAAAAGGTAATTGTAAAGCAGTGTTTTCAAGCCTGTTATTTATAGAATTGAAGGTTGAAGTTTCATTTGAAACAGCAAGAGGCATCAGAACCAACTGTGCATTGCATAGAGTTAGGCAAAGAAAGAATACCAAGAAAAAGGAAAATAATATTTTATTCACTGATTAAAGCGTTTCGATTTTTTCCGGCAAGCCAAATATCTATTGATTGACCTTGCCTAATACTGTCACCTTCTTCAAATTTCGGTTTTTGTCTAATCACAGTACCTGTGGATTGAGCTGAATTTGGGTCATAGTTTACGCTGCCAACATCTAGTCCTAAAGACTCAATTAATGCCATTGCCTCATCAGCGTTCATACCTATCAAATTAGGCACCGGAATATAGACATCACTAACACCATTCCCGACCACCAAATCAATGGCTGAACCTTTTCCAATTAAATCACCTTGTTTTATTTCTTTTCCTTGATAGCTTTGTTTTAATACTGCATTTTCAGCATAATGAGGAACTTTGGTTACATTTCCAAGCTTCAAACCATAGCTTTGCAAGACCAATTGAGCATTCTGCAATGAAGCATCCAGTAGCTTAGGCATTTTAATCAAAGGAGGCTTTGTGGAACTCACCGTTACATAGATTTTTCTGTTTTCTTTTACCAATGTCATTGGTTTTGGATATTGACTCATCACCGTCATCGGTTTCACATCAGGAGCAAAAACTGAATCAGAGACGAAAACTCTTACTTTCTTTTCAGTTAAAATATTATCAATTTCATTGATTGTTTTTCCTTGGATATCAGGCACAAGCACTTCTTGACCATGTTTGGTTGCTAAAGGAAGATATACTTGAAAAAAGCCCAGCACAATCACTACAAAGAGAGCAACGATTGCCAAAAGATGAAAAATAAGAAATTTAAAAGGTGTTTTTTTAGACATTTCTTTTAATTTGGAACGCTAATATAGGGCTTTTATGGCAATCAAATCAAATCACAATTCAAGAAACGATATTTACGATTAATTTCGTATGGCTTTTAAATTCAATATTGATAATAATTTTGGCCACTTTTTTATTATAAATTTAGAGAGAGTTAATTAGTGTTTTGGAAAGTGAACGTTTTTGAATAAATCAATTGGTGTATTTTTTTTAGATAATGCCATTAAATATTATTTGGTTTTTATTCCTCATTTTAATTAAATCTTGCACTTTATTGACATTTTATTTTCGGTAACGTTTACTTTTTCGCCCGAATCTGTATAAAATTGCACCGTAATTAGGGCCTGCTAAATAACTACAAACCATTAACAATCAATATATTTGGGCAATAAAACAGGAAACGGATGCAAGGAAAACCTCAAAGAGTCCGAAAAAAGCTTGCACCTAAGGCAGTTTATGTGAATCCATCACAAACAGTTCTAGAAGGGTTCGAGACCCTATTTGGTCAAAAACTCTTCAAAGACAACCGATAGGTAATTCTTTCTGACTTGTTGCCTTGAGACAAAATGGTGAGCAAATATGATAGTATTCAAATCTGAAGTAGGTCGCCTCCAATAAGTGGTCGATCCGTTTTGGGATCTATCATCATCAAGCATATACTTTGCCTGACTGACAGGGAGACCATCCAACAGATAAGTGAAAACATGTATATGCAATACTTTCTAGGCAACAGCACCTATACGCCCACGGCACCATTCACAGCTCTGCTATTTGTAGAGATTAGAAAGCGCCTTACCCTTGACATCCACCTTGGACAATCGAACAGATCTTCGACCATCTCCAATCATTGCTCACCCAACAAGAGCAGTCCCATGGCCGCCATTTTCTTGTGGCCGTGTTTGATCCCGAGCAAGGTTGGCCGCGACGGGTGGTATGGCGAATTACCCGTAGCTCGCAGCGAGAAGAGTGGGACCTGAAGCTCTGGCGTCTTGGGGAGTTGGAAGCGGAGGCGCGCCGCTATCGCTGAGATCTCCGCCGTGTCTCCCGTCGTGGGGCGAAAGCCTCTAGCCGTAAACTCCATTCGATGCAGCAGCCGGCTGCTGCATCGAATTGCTAGGCAATTGAAAGCTTCACCAGAGAGAGGAGCCGACCAGGCTAGTGGCTGGATCGGTAGACCTAGTCGAACCGCTTGGCAGCGTCTAACGTAGTGATACCGGGTAATGCTTTGTTTTCTCGTGGGGGCGGCATGACGACCACTCAAGCACGCCGATCGTGGGGACGCTGGCTTCAAGATCTGCTCACCCATGATCACTTCCCCGATCTGGATCGCAAACTCCGTCGCCTCTTCTGGAATCCGCTAGGCGGCCTGCTCTTGGCCTGTCTGACCGCCGTTCTGTGTGCCGTGTATATCCATCCGCGTGCCTGGATTCTTGCCCTGGGGTTGCTGGCTATCGTCCTCATCGGCGTTAGCTGGCCATGGATCGCCCGACTTGGCTTAAAAGCGCAGTTACGCTATGGGACCGAACGCTGCCGCGAAGGCGAAAGTGTTCCGGTTCACCTCGAAGCTTTCAATCGTTTGCCCTGGGCGGCCTACGGCGTGCTGGTTCATCAAGGAACTGAACTGGTGGCCGGCTTGCCTTGCGTCCCGGGTCGGGGTGCTGCTGAGCGCTCC
>JBDNDT010000261.1:0-4572 GCA_046718985.1 Cytophagales bacterium | reverse complement strand
TACTAAAGGTTCAAGAGAGGTGGATGCTTGCGCAGGTGCAGGCGGAAAAACTTTGCACATTTCCAATCTGATGCAAAACTCAGGTCAAATTGTTGCCCTAGACACAGAAGAATGGAAATTGACGGAGTTAAAACTCAGAGCAAGAAGAGCAGGCGCAGGAAACATCGAAACCAGATTGATAGATTCCAACAAAGTAATTAAACGTTTGGAGGGCTCAGCTGACTTTCTTTTGCTTGATGTACCATGTTCAGGATTAGGGGTTTTGAAAAGAAATCCTGATGCAAAATGGAAGTTGAAACCCGGTTTTTTGGATGATGTGAGAACAAAGCAAGCTGAAATCTTAGACAATTATTGCACAATTGTCAAAAACACCGGAGTGATGGTTTACGCAACTTGCAGTCTGTTGCCCTCTGAAAATCAAAATCAAATTGAACGTTTCTTGAAAACAGAAAATGGAAAACAATTTGAAAAAATCAACGAGCAGATTTTATTACCTTCCAAACATTTAACTGACGGTTTTTATATGTGCAAACTGAAAAGAATCTAGGATGTTAATGCATTCGTTTGATTCCGGATAAATACATTGCTAAGTTTTTTTGTTGTGCCTTTGTGCTGTGGGGATTTAAAAAACTGTTACTAAGCAATCGAATGATGGATGATTTTGATATTTAGCAAACTAATTCACCAATCATTTATCTTTTTTTTTAGCTTTGTGCCTTATTGAATGAAGTTTCAGGAAGAAATTTATATGAATTTATACAATCAGCTGATTGAAAAGCAGGAAAAGCTTGCGGTGATAGGTCTTGGTTATGTTGGTTTGCCCATCGCTTTGGAGTTTGCAAAGAAAATTTCTGTGATTGGTTTTGACATCAACAAAGCCAGGGTTGAAATGATGCAAAACGGTGTTGACCCAAGTGGAGAGCTTGAAAAAGAAGCCTTTGAAAACACTGACATAGTGTTCACTGACAGCCTCGAAGTGCTGAAAGAAGCCAAGTTTTTTGTTGTTGCCGTTCCCACACCCATAGATAATCATAATTTACCGGATTTGAAACCCTTGCTTGGAGCTTCAAAATCTGTTGGTAAAGTGCTGAAAGAAGGAGATTATGTGGTGTTTGAGTCAACAGTTTATCCCGGATGCACAGAAGAAGATTGTGTTCCCGTGTTAGAATCTGAATCAGGCTTAAAAGCCAAAAAAGATTTTAAAATAGGATATTCTCCTGAAAGAATCAATCCCGGAGATAAAGAACATACCTTGAGAAAAATTGTGAAAGTGGTTTCGGGCTGTTCTGATGAAAGTCTAGATATCATTGCCAAAGTTTATGAACTGGTTGTGGACGCAGGCATACACAAGGCTTCATCCATCAAAGTGGCAGAAGCCTCAAAAATTATCGAAAATACGCAGCGCGATTTAAACATCGCCTTGATGAATGAACTTTCGATCATTTGTGACAAACTTAATATCAACACTTATGAGGTCTTGGAAGCCTCAGGCACCAAGTGGAACTTTTTAAAATTCAGTCCCGGATTGGTGGGCGGGCATTGCATAGGTGTTGACCCTTATTACCTGACTTATAAATCAAATGCTTTAGGACATAAGGCCAAAGTGATTTTGAGTGGTCGGGAAATAAATGACGGAATGGGTGCTCATGTAGCGAAAAAAACCATTATATTGATGTCGAAAGCAGGAAAAGATATTTCATCTTGCAGAATTTTGGTGATGGGGGCTACTTTCAAAGAAAATGTTCAAGACATCAGAAACTCAAAAGTGGTTGATGTGTTGAATGAGTTGAAAGCTTTTAACATCCCTTTTGATGTGGTTGATCCACATGCTTCAAGTGATGAATTTGAACATGAATATGGGTTTAAGATTTCAAAACCATCAGGAAAATATGACGCAGTGATTGTGACTGTGCCTCACAAAGAGTATGTTGGTTTTGAAGCGAAAGATTTTGAATCGCTGTTGAACGAAAAAGGTGTTTTGATTGACATAAAGGGTATTTACAGAAAATTGAAATTAGATAACATAACTTATTGGAGTTTGTGATGGAAGCAAAAAAACACATCCTAATCACCGGCGGAGCCGGTTTCATTGGCTCACATGTGGTGAGACTATTTGTAAAAAATTATCCTGATTACCACATTTTCAATCTTGACAAGTTGACTTATGCAGGGAATTTGGAAAACATTAAAGACATAGACCAAGAACCGAATTACACCTTTGTGAAAGGTGACATTGTGGACGCTGATTTCATCCAAGAACTTTTTGCCAAAGAAAAAATAACCGACGTTTTGCATTTGGCGGCTGAATCTCATGTTGACCGATCCATCTCAAGCCCTATGGATTTTGTGATGACCAACGTGGTGGGCACAGTGAATTTGTTAAATGCCGCTAAACATCATTGGAAATCTGATCTTGCAAACCATAAGTTTTATCATATCTCCACAGATGAGGTCTTTGGTTCTTTACATAATCCTAATGAATTTTTCACAGAAGAAACCCATTATGACCCACAGTCACCTTATTCAGCATCAAAAGCAGCATCTGACCACTTTGTGAGGGCTTATCACAACACTTATGGTCTTCCTGTGGTGCTTTCAAATTGCTCAAACAATTATGGACCTAATCATTTTCCTGAAAAATTAATTCCTTTGATGATTCATAACATTCAGAAAAACAAACCTTTGCCTGTTTATGGAAAAGGCGAAAACGTGAGGGATTGGCTTTATGTTGTGGATCATGCAAGAGCTATTGACATGATTTTCCACAAAGGAAAAATAGGAGAATCCTATAATGTTGGGGGTTTCAATGAATGGAAAAATATTGATTTAGTGAAATTGCTTTGCAAAATCATGGATAACAAACTTGGCAGAGCTGAAGGGGAATCAGAAAAACTCATTACCTATGTCACAGACCGTCCGGGTCATGACCTCAGGTATGCCATTGATGCCAATAAAATCATGAAAGAATTAGGATGGCAACCCTCTGTGACCTTTGAACAAGGTTTGGAAAAAACAGTTGAATGGTATTTAAGCAATAATGATTGGTTAGAAAGAGTGACATCAGGTGCATATCAGTCTTATTATGAAAACTTATATGCTGACCGTTAATTTTGTAAGAATTTGAAAAAGCGAGTTTTAACCGTTGTTGGCACGAGACCTAACATCATAAAAATTACCCAGTTTCAAAAAGTAGCAGATTCAACAGACAGCATTCAGCATTTTTTAGTGCACACAGGGCAACATTTTAGCCACAACATGAATGATGTTTTTTTTGAAGAACTGAGTTTGCCAAATCCTCATTTTTCTTTTGAAACTGACAGAAGTTCTGTTGTGATTCAATTGGCTGAAACAATGAAGGGGCTTGAAAAGGTAGTGAACGAATGCAATCCTGATATTTTGCTAGCCGTCGGTGATGTGAACTCAACATTAGCTGCTTCGTTGGTAGCTAATAAAATGAATATCAAATTAGGACATGTTGAAAGCGGACTAAGGAGTTTTGACCGTTCTATGCCCGAAGAACATAACCGTTTAGTGACTGATGTTTTAGCTGATTTTTACTTTGTCACAGAGCAAAACGGATATGACAACTTGTTGAAAGAAGGTAAAAACAGGGATAGTTTATTCTTTGTGGGCAACACCATGATTGACACTTTAATTGCTTATGACCCAAAAATAAAAACCTCAAGGATTTTAGAAAAAGTCAAGCTATCACCCCAAAATTATGTGTTGTTAACCATGCACAGACCCGGAAATGTGGACACCAAAGAGGGACTTGTGAAACTGCTTGAAATCATGGAAGCTATTGCCAAGAACAAAAGCATAGTTTTTCCCATCCATCCAAGAACTTTGAAGAACATTGAACATTTTGGCTTGAAATATAGATTAGATACATGCCCAAATGTGGTGCTGCTGGAACCAACAGGCTATCTTGATTTTCAAAACTTGATTTTGAATTGTGCTTTTGTAATCACCGACAGCGGTGGAATTCAAGAGGAAACAACCTTTAGGCAAATACCTTGCATCACCCTTCGTCCTAACACAGAAAGGCCTATAACATCACAAATTGGTTCAAACACCTTATGTGAATATGATACTCAGAAAGTGCTCGAATTGGTGAAACAAATCGAAAACGGAATTTATAAAAAAGGAGAAATCCCTCCTTTGTGGGATGGCAAGTCCACCGAAAGAATCTTTGAGATTTTAAAAGGAATCTCTCCTAATTGATAAATTAATGTCGTTTAGTTAAGGAAAACAGACCTGACAGGTTTGTCGAAAAAATAGTTTGTACAATTGAAACCAAAACCTGTCAGGTCTTAAGTAAACGAAATTGAATTGATGAATAGAAAGTTAATTTCGTTTAGATGTTAACTGATAGGTTTTGGTGACAACATCACTTGATGTTAAGCACAATAAACTTACTAATTCTCACTTTTCAAAAATTGGGTTTTTAGAAACTCTACTAAAAGCCTAACACCATAACCTGATGCACCTTCATTATAGTATTTTCTCTTGCTCTTGCTGAAAACAGGTCCGGCAACATCAAGATGAATCCATGGATATGTGACGAACTGC
>JBDNDT010000260.1:0-4596 GCA_046718985.1 Cytophagales bacterium | reverse complement strand
TACTGGTTTTAAGGCTGTCTATCATTTGTTGTTGTTCTTGGATGGCCTTTGTGAGAATGGGTGTGAGTTTAGAGTAGTCAACAGCTTTATACTTATTTTTTGTGCTGTCGGTGATTACTAAATTGGGCAAAATTTGTTCTATTTCTTGGGCTATGAAACCGTAATGTCTTCCTTTTGGAAAGTTCCACTCAGGAAATTCAGGAATATTCCATTCATAAGTTCTAGGCTCTAGTTTTTTGATAATAGAAATACCTTCCTCAAGATTTAGTATATTTTTTTTATACCTGCTATCTGAGCAAGAAGCGCCACCAGCTGAAATTGTTGAAGTTGCGATTATTGTACCGTTGACATGAAGCCTAGCCGTTGGATTGGTGCATCCAATCCCCACATTACTTGTTGCATGATCCAAAGTCATTATATTTCCACTCGTAGTTCCAATTGCTGAGTTTCTCATAAAAAGCAACTTTCCCGCACCTTCGCCATTTCCTGAACCTGAACTGATGATGGAAAAAATTTGACCTCCAGTTGAAGTGTTTCTGAAAATCGCCCATGTTCCGGCTGTGTTGGCACTTTCAAATAAAGTATTTAAGTTGGAAACTGAATTGATATGTAAATTTGTTGATGGGGTGACAGTTCCAATTCCCACAAATTTATTAGAACTAATGGTCATCACAGCATCAGCTATTCTTGCATTGGTAGCATCAGCCAGGTTGTTGTTGGCAAAAATTATACTTCCAAGTCCGTTTGCTCCAGCTCCTGAAGTGTTTTGAAAAAATATCCCACCTTTAGCATATCCATTTGCAACACCATATGTTTTTAGTCTGATGCCTGTAATATTGTTTAATGCGGTTTGACTGTTATATATATCTAAAAACACCCCGTTTACACCATCAGCAGTGGCATTGGCTTGAGAAATATTTAATAACGACGTTGGATTAACTGTGCCAATTCCCACATTTCCATCATTTTTAATTACCATTCTTGTTGATGGTGTAGAACCCCCATCTAGTGTTGTTGTGAATTCCAATCGGGAGGGTAAATCCCCTGCTCCGCCTGTTGCGTCACGAAAAGCTAAAACACCTGCTTGTGCTGTAGTTGCATTGTTGTCGCCAAAATATATTCCGCCTAGTTGGTTGCCTAATGCGTTTCTGGCCAAAGTTGACTGCAACATCAACTCAGGAACAGTAGCATTGTTGATATGAAAAGAATAAAATGGGGTTAAAGTTCCAACTCCAATTGTGCCTAATGTGCTTATAATCATTTTTGTAGAAGGTACACGATCAACTGTACCGGTTGTTCCACCAGTTGCTGTGTTGAATAAAATGTTTGATCCACCTGTTCCTGTCGAAATTCCTGAACTCAAAACCAAATCTCCCCCTGCACGATTAGACTGCCCCAAAGGTGCACCACCTGCAGTGATTGTCAAGTTGCTTCCGGGCAATGCAACCGTAGAGTTTCTTTCTATTCCAATTGTTTTTGAACTGTTTCCATCAAAACTCAAATCAGTAGTGGGGACTGTGCTTCCAATCCCCAACCTTGAGTTGGTATTGTCCCAAACCATGCCTGTAAAACTCAGATTATTGGTACTTGTCCAATATGCTACTCTGTTGTTGAAACCTGTTCCGGAAGGACCAGTAGCATCCTGAGGTCTTTCCACAACATACCAACGATTGGCTTCATAAATCAAATGTAAGACACTGTTTGTACTTAAATCTAAAGTTGTTCCATTGAATATTATCTGATTGGTTGGTAGCGCATCAGGTGATGAATTTACCACTTGAATACTGCCTGATCTTGGTCTTATAAAAAGATGTTGACCATCGCTTCCTGCAACTATACCTTTGAGTACTGTTGGAGATTGGCAATTGTATCTTTTAAATGTTTGGTTAAACACATTTAAAGCGATTACTTCTGCAGGAAGGTCTTCTGTTACCCCTAATCTAGTTGCAAAACCGCCAAGAATGTCAAGTGAAACTTGAGGAGTTGTGGTACCAATACCAACATTTCCATTTTGGGCAATTCTCATTCTTTCTGTTAGCGTTCCGTTAGACACAAAAAAACCTAATTGCCCATGTGTTGTGGCCGAGGCTCCCGAAATGGCTTCTATTCTAGCGGAATTGTAAGTTATCCCTATATTATTTTGAATAAAATCAATTCTAGCAAAAGGAACGGAAAGAGCGGAGGCTCTACTTTTCATCTCAAATGATATAACTCCATTTGGGGGAGAAAATCCATCTCCTAGCGACAGACTTAGATATTTTCCGGCACCTGTTATCCAACCTGGTCTAGTTCCAATGCCCACACTGCCGTTCAAAGAGTCAATAAAGACTCTTTCGATAGCATTAGTTCTGAATCTTAAAGAGCGGCTGTCTGATGTGCCAAGGTAGTTCAAATTTGCATCTGTGGCTGAATTGCCTGTCAAAGACCACCCCCCACCTATTGCTGAAAAAAGGGTGTCGTTGAGCCTGCCATCGTCCATAGCATATACCAAACGTTGACCAGTTCCTGAAAGACTTCCCATCCTAACATTTGGAATTCCGGATGTACCCTCAACATCTAACACTGCTTCTGGAGTTAATGTACCAACCCCAACTCTACCATTCAAAAACAAGGCTGCATTAGATGTGCCTCCAGCACCCACTACTCGAAGGGCTGTTCCGCCTGTGTTTGAACTTTGAAACCATCCAGCTTCACCTGTTCCGCTGTTTCTTGAAAACAAAGCCGGGAATGTAGCACTTTGGGTAATTTGCAATAAAATATTTGGGTCTGGTGCTGCACCAATTGAAAACACTGATCCATTGGTTCTCAGTGTGCTGAATCCTAAGCTGTTGGTTGATGTCCAATAAGGTACTGTATTAGTTGAGCCTAATCCGGTTAAACTTTCTCCTCCAAAAACTCCCCAAACATCGTTGCCCCTGTGGTATCTGAAAACACCTGTCAAAGTGTCGAAATACATCAAGCCAAAATTGCTATTTCCCAAAGTTCCAAAACCCAAATTAACATTACCGGGATATCTGGGAACCAACACGCCCTGAAACTGACCTGCCACAAAACTGCCCTTTACATCCAAAGCAGATTTGTTACTGGGACTTTCGTTGTTGATCCCTAAGGAATTTTGTGCTTGTGAGCTTAGAAATGATAATAATATGGAAAATAGAATAAACTGCTTCATAATCCGGCTAGTTGAACAAATGCTAAATTATAAAGATTGTTTTTATGAACAAACAGTTTCTTGCAAAATCAATGATTTGAAATGATGATTCATTTGATTAAATCCAAAAACAAAAGAATATCTAAGAATAATTGATTGGACAGATAGCTTCCCTTGCCACAGTGATTGAGATTTTTGTTTAAAATCTCTTTTTGAAAAAGGTCGGATTAAACGCTCCAAATTTGATGGCAGTAGAAAATCTTAAATTTACCTTTGATGAGTTTTTTACAAAAAAGAAAGGGTTGCGGATTCACTGTCTCCCTAATTCGGTTTGCAAAAGGTTAATTTAATTTTTTTTAATTCTTTTTGCTTTTTTGAAGGTTTTGAAAATAAAGCCATTAGCTCTGAAATCTTGGGTTTTTGATTTTAGAAAATCACCTAAATTAATTAACTTTGCAGAAAACTTCTTAAAAAAAACATTGAAAAAAGTTTCGTTTTACACATTAGGTTGCAAATTGAATTATTCTGAGACCTCATCCATCTCAAGATTGTTCGAAAACAAAGGATATCAAGTGGTTGAGTTTGCTCAACAGCCTGATGTTTTTGTGATTAACACTTGTTCAGTGACTGAACATGCTGACAAGAAATGCGCCAAAGTGGTGAAGGAAGCCAAAAAAATCAATCCTGATTCTTTTGTGGTGATCATTGGTTGCTATGCCCAATTGAAACCTCAAGAAATTGCCAACATGCCCGGTGTTGATGCGGTTTTGGGTGCTTCAGAAAAATTCAGGCTTTTAGAAGTGTTGGGCGATTTCGAAAAAAACGATAAGCCTTTGGTTTTTGCCAAAAGCATCAGTGAAGCCAATCAATTTGAACCTTCTTTTTCAGCACAAAGCAGAACCAGAACTTTTTTGAAAGTGCAAGATGGTTGTGATTATACTTGTTCTTTTTGTACGATTCCATTGGCAAGAGGGGGGAGTCGCAGTGCGCATGTGAGTGAGGTGGTGAAGCAGGCACAAGAAATCAAAGAAATGGGTGTGAATGAGGTGGTGCTGACCGGGGTGAACATCGGTGATTTTGGCCTTCATGATGGCAAAAGAGAAGAAACTTTTTTTGATTTGTTGAGGGCTTTGGATGAAGTTGGCATTCCGAGAATTAGAATTTCTTCCATTGAACCCAATTTGCTGACAGATGAAATTATTTCTTTTGTTGCAAATTCAAAATGTTTTATGCCTCATTTTCACATTCCCTTGCAATCAGGCAATGACAAGGTTTTGGCCTTGATGAGAAGAAGATACAAAAGAAATGTTTATTCTGAAAGGGTTGAAAAAATCAAATCGCTCATGCCTCATGCGTGCATTGGGGTTGATGTGATTACCGGTTTTCCGGGTGAGGGTGAAACTGAGTTTTTGGATAGTTTTCAGTTTATCAATGAGCTTCCGGTG
>JBDNDT010000026.1:0-12364 GCA_046718985.1 Cytophagales bacterium | reverse complement strand
GGGTAATTTTTGCATTATTGATTTTTTTCACTTGGCTTTATTATCTGATGAGCCTTGACATTTATGAAAAGGAAAAACCATTGTTCATTGTTTTAACCATACTTGCCGGATTCACCACCTCAGAGATTGCACTTCCTATTTATGATTTCTTCACCTATGTGCTTGATTTTGAATTAAACGGAGCATTTTGGAACGATTTGCTTTATTGCGTATTCGGAATTGGATTCATTGAAGAATTTGTAAAAATCATCCCTTTGATGTTGTTGATGGTGTTCACAAAAGAACCCAACGACACTTATGATTACTTGCTTTATGGCTCAATTTCAGCATTGGCATTTGCCACATCAGAAAACATCATGTATTTCGGCGACAACCGTTTGGCAGGATATAGTGGTCGTTCTATGTATGCAGTGATTATGCATCTTTCATGCACAAGCATTGCTTCATACGGTTGGTTATTGGCCTCTTTCAAAAACAAGTTCAGTTCAAAATTGATTTATGTGGCTGTCTATTTTTTCATGGCATGTACATTGCATGGGCTTTATGATTTTTTTATCTTTCGTTCAATGTCAATTCTTTTTTATCTCGGCTTTTTAGGCTCAGTGGTGGTTTGGATTGTGATGCTGAATAATTCATTGAATAATTCAAAGTTTTTTTCTTATTCAATAGCTGTCCAAAGCACGAATTTGAGAATGTTCATAGGTATTGCTTTGTTGCTTCTTTTTGTTTCAGAATATGTTTATTATGGTTTCAGAGATGGAAGACTGGCCGCAAATCAGTTTTTTACTTCCAATGCCATAGGGTTCACTTTGCTCACCTTTTTCTTCACCAGCAAACTAGCTCAGTTCGATTTGATCAAGGGCTTTTGGAGAACAGTGCAGTGGAAAGATGTCACTGAAACCAAAGAAAGAGAAATTCTTTATCCTTGGGAATGGCCGGGCATGATTTTTAGGTTTTTCTTCAATTTTTTTGATTTAAACAGCATCAAGCCCCAAAACTATGTAGGCATGAAATTGAAGATTTATCTAGCTAACGAAAACCAAACCTTCGGTCCGAAATGGATGACACTTTCTGTGATTGACAGAATCGTGATTCTCAACAGAAACCCCGAAACTAGAAAAGTATATCAAGACCCCAATTGGTTTGTCGGGTTAACACATGAGCACTCAGATGATTTTGATTGTCAGCGGTTTTATCTTTTCAAAACAGAAAACAAAAGCGATCTTTTGAGCAAAAACAACCGAGCAATAGTTGAACTTTCAGTGCCTGAAAGAGATGAGATTTTAAGCAAAAAGACCATTAGTTTCAATGAAATTAAGAATCTCTGTCAGGGTTTGGCTTCAAAAACCTTGATTAAAACTGATTGAAACATCAAAGTTTAATTATGTGTTCTTGCAGGACAAGTTTTCGCTTATTTTTCAGATAGAACACTTTAATCTCAATCATTAAGCTTCAAATCAATTCAAACTTAATTCTGAGTTTTTTTGCTATTGAAGCTGATGACACAAAACAATTATACCCGATTTTAAAATACACGCAAAAAAATTCGCTTCATTTGGTTTAACACTCATCATCTTGATTGAATAAAAAAACCTTAAAAACCTAAAAACGTAAGCGTAAAAAAAAAAGATTATGAAGATACAGTTGATTATAATTGCGTTGGTGCTTTCTTCATGGAGCTTGAATGCTCAAGATTTTTCCAAAACGATTTCAGGAAAGACCTATTTTGTCAAACATAACCCTGACGCTATCAGCCCTGATGAAGAATTTGAAGCCAGTACACATCAGTTTCTTTCAGGAGGGAAATATGTTATCACACACCCAAAAGGGATTTTCCAAGGTGAATGGAAATTTGACGAAACTAAAAACAAGTTAGAAATCAGTGTGGTGATTGCAGGAAAAATGAAAAAATACAGTGGTGGCGTTCAGAGCGCAACCAATTCAAAGTTTATCTTTGACATGGTTACAGGAAGTGACGGAGAGAGTGAAAGTCTGTTGTTTCAAGAAAAATAAACAAAAAAAGGAGCGAATATGCTCCTTTTTTTGTTTGTCAAGAGTTTTATTTTCCGCAGTCGCCAATAGACTTCAAAGCAGCCTCAGCGCTTTTGTTTCCGGGGTCAACCTCTAAAGCTTTTTTCCAATTGTTTTCTGCTTCAACTTTGTTCTTTTCTTTGTTGCAGAAATATGAACCTATATAAAGATAAACCTCGGCCATTTCTTTTTTATTCCTTTTTGATTCATCTAATTTCATAACAAGATCAAGATAATTGTCACAAGGAATTTTCACTAAGCCTTTGTTATAGTCAGGGTCTTGTTTTGCTAAACAACGAGCCTTCCAAAGATGGAAATTAGTGATGTCAGGGTTGAATTGAATTGCTTTTTCGAAAATTTCAGATGCTTTTGCATAATCTCCGTCAAAGTAAGCACATTTTCCATAATTTAAATATTCAGAAACAGAAGCCTTGTTTTTTGAAACCAACATTTCATAAAACCTCATCGCTTCTTTATATTTCTTGATGGTTTGATACATGATAGCAAGTTCTGAAATCAGGCTAATGCTTTCTTCGTCCATTTCAACTGCTTTCAAAATGTTTTTAACACCTGCTGTTGTGTCTTTTCCGGACTTGATTTGAAGTTTTCCAAGATATTCATAGTCACTTGCTAATAATTTATCGTTCGGCCAATTGTCAAAAAACTTTTGAATTGAAGAGATGCCTTTTGAAAACTCTCCTGTTTCACAATAAGAATAACCCAATAATCTGTTTATGAGGGCGTTGTTTGGACTTTTGGTTTGAAGTTCAGTTAAATATTTGATTGCCTCTGCATAATCTTTGCTTTTGAAAATGAATTTTGCATACCTGAACTTAGTGTCAAAATTGTCATCTGAATTATCAATGTATTTTTTGTAATCTTCCAAGCCTTTTTTGGTTTGTCCGGCCATGAAATAAAGCTCTGCTCTTTCTCTGTAAGCTGGATAATAAGTCGGGTCTAACGCAATTCCTTCATTATAGAATTTCAAGGCTTCGTTATAATTCTTTGCCCTTATGTATAGCTTTCCTTTTCTGATATAAGCCTTTACATATTTTGGGTTGATTTTTAATGCTTCATTGTAATTGCTCACAGCATTTGAACCATCAGCCTTCAACATATACACATCCCCTCTCACCAAGTGATATTCAGGGTTGTTTTTGTCATAAATGATGGCTTTGTCAATCATTGTTAAGGCTTTATTCATGTTTTTGATTTCGTTGTTGATGCAGGCCGTGGCAATTTTATAATAAACCCTTGCATCTCTTTTTCTGATGCTAATGGCTTGATCAAAATTCTTAGAAGCTTGAACAGTGTCATTTTTGTTCCAATAAACTTCACCAACACCCACATAATTCAATCCATTTTTAGGTTCAACTTCTATGCCTTTTTTATACATTGCCATGGCTGAATCCACTTCCTCTATAGCTGAATAATATTCACCCATCCAATAATAGTTTTCTCCGGTTTGGGCATTTTTCAACATTTGTTGGAAATTTTTTCTAGCGTTGGCATATTGCTCCATCTCTAAAAATCTCAAACCTTGTTCAACATTTTGAGAGAATAAAATGCCGGATAACAGAAAAGTGACGAGTACAAAAATTTTCTTCATGCTTATTTGTGTGTAGTTAACCAATTATTAACGCAAGTTAGCGCAATAAATTTTTAGGTGTGTTATTTTATTGTTAACATTTGAATCTAAAGCAACAAAAATGCCAACCCCAAAAGGTTGGCATTGCGAGATATTAGACAATTTCAACAATCAAGGCAGAGGCAGCACTTTAACATCGTTGAAAATCACTTTGATATCAACATCTCCTTTTGTAGCATCTCCGTTTCCTGATTTTGGTTTCAAATTATTTGGTTGATGTCTTAATTCGATTTCAAATGCAAAAGTGCCTGATGTGTTGGTGGTCAATTTTGGGAACATACCAAAAGGAACCCCATTATCGTCAACGTCACTTGCTTGGTAAGTGAAACTAGCTTTGTCAGATGGGAAAGTTCTGAAAAAGAATTGGTGTTCTTCTTTTTCTTCAGCAACTTCGTTTGAAATGGTATCAACAACTGCTTTTGATTCATCTAACAATATAACTTTACCAATATATGTTGTTGAAGCCGTTAAAGAGTCAATCACTAAGGTAGGTGTTAAGGGCCCATCTCCGTCTAAGTCTCTGAAAGAAAACACCCTTTTTCTTTCATTTGCATCATTTTCATTTTGAAGCTCAAAGATTAGAGTTGTAATCAATTCATTTTCATTTGGTTTTTGTGGTTCAGCAGTTTTCTTAGGTCTGCAAAAGCTAAGCAACAAAACATTGAGGATTAGCAAAAGAAGGAAATTAGATTTCATGACGTTTCCGGTTTTTTTTCCAAAATTAATGAAAATCCTAAATGCAACCTAATTGCTTTTAGGATTTCTATGTTTGTTGGGTTTTTTGAAAGATTTATGAAAATTTTGTTTTGGAAACTTATCCAATTGGTTTGTTTTTTTAGAGGACAGAATAGTACATTTTGTGCGTCATTTGCAACTGGGATAATGCATTAATTTTGTGCTCGAGTTTTATGCAAATCTGGCTTTAATCCTCCAAAATTGTTGGCTTTGAGGTGATTGTCTAAACTTTTGGAGAGTTTTCCAAATATGAACGAGCCTCGCCTGCACTGAAGCCCAAAGTTGGATTGTCCGGATAATTTATAAAGAGAAATTTAGGTTAATAACATGCTGATTTTCAATTTACACAATTTTATACTGTCGTTTTTTCTTTTGAAAATCTTTTGGTTAACCGAAACGACATTTTTTCGTTGAGCCAATTTGAAATCTTGTCAATTTGAAGTACTTTCATGAGCAAGATGGTTGATAGTAACCCTAAAAATGCTCCAAAAGCAACATCTCTCACAAAGTGTTGCCCTAAATAAACCCTTGAAATCGCTACTAAAACGGCGGTTATGCCTAAGATTGATTGAGTTTTTCTTGTCTTGAACAGAAAGGAAAGTGCTCCAAAAACAGCAAATGCTGTGATGGTGTGACCTGAGGGAAAACTGTGAAAAGAATAAAGTTCAACGGTTTCTAAATGCTTGAAAGTAATACCAAAATCGCCGAAGTATTTTACAGGTCTGTATTGATTGACAAATACCAAGTCTTTCAACACTCTCGAAATTACGGAACTAAACAGGTAACTCATCAAAATGATGAAAGAGTTCTTTATGCTGTTGAAGAAAAGAATCAAACATAAAAATATCACAAAAATGCCGTCACCGAGTTGGGTGATACCGAAAAAGATCCAAGCCAAAAGGGGGTCAAAAAATTGGTTGATGAAAAAAAAAGAACCCTCATGACCCTGAAAAAAATAAAGTGACGTTGAGCAAACAATGAACAAAAGGGAGATGCGGAAAAAGAAATTATGGCTAAGTTCTTTCATTCAGGACTTTCAGATTTTTTGTCTGAGTTTTGCTTGTTTAAAAATTCATTGATTTTGTCTATGTTCAAAGTTGACCTGATTTCACCGAATTTGTTGATTTCAAAATCAAAACCTTCAAGTTCAGGATGCACTTTGGGCTTTTCTTCTTTCTTCTTTGGGCTTTTCTTTGCCATGAGTTTATCATTTAGATGAAATCAATTGAAGCTAATTGTTTTCCAAGATTTTAAACAATTCATCAAGTTTTGGGGTGAGGATGATTTCGGTTCTTCTGTTTTTTTGTCTTGCTTCAGCTGTTTTACCTTGCATCACAGGAGAAAACTCGCCCTTTCCGGCAGGTGTGATTTTGATTGGTGAAACGCCCTCATCAATGAGGATTCTCATGATTGAGGTTGCTCTCAACACGCTCAAATCCCAATTGTCGATCATGTTTGGTGTTCCTTTTGAAACAGGGACGTCATCTGTATGTCCTTCAACCATCACATTGATATCCGGTTGTTCTTTCAGAACATTTGCTAATTTTTTGAGTGCATCAATTCCTTTTTCATCAATTTTGGTGCTTCCTGATTTGAACAGAAGTTTGTCTGCCATTGAAACATAAACTTTTCCATTTTTGACACTTATGCTCAAATCGCCCTTGTCCTTGAAAGCCAAGAGAGCGTTTGAAACTTTGTTTCTTAAATCGTTAACCGCTTTTTCTTTGTTGGCAAGCACTTCTTCCAATTCTTGCACTCGTTCTTCTCTTTTTTTCAACTCATCACTCAGTTTGTTCACCTTGCTTTCAAGAGCCATCAATTCTTGTTCTTTTTTGGTGATGTGAGAGTTGAGTTTTCCGGCTTCAGCGGCACTTGCAGAAAGCAATTCTTTATAATCTTTTTTCAGTTTTTCGTGTTTTTCTGCCTCGTCGCCATAAAGCTTATTCATTTTTTCAATGAGTCTTTTTTTCTTGGCAGTGTCTTCTTTCAATAGAGCTAGGTCTGTTTTAGAAATGTTTAAATCAGCCATCAAAGCTTCAATTTCTTTTTTGGACTGAGTCAAAGTGTCATTGCAAAGAGCGGCATCAGCTTCTGCTTTCACTTTTTTGGCAACCATTTCATCATATTTTTTTTTGGACACAACACACGATGTTGAAAAAAGTGCGATGACAAAAAAGAGGAAAATTCTCATGTTTGTGGAAGTTTTGTCACAAATGTAAAAAAAATACCGAAGCACCGTCTTATAATTTTTCAGTGATAGCATTACCTTTTTTGTCAATTGTCGTATAAGTTGTTTATAATTGCGAACACATTTAGCTATATGAAAAAACTTGTTTACTTGATTATCGGATTAGCATTGACAGCATTGGTTTCATGCCAGAAACATTATTGCCCAACTTACAAAGGTGCCGTGCAGCCTCACCATTATCATGGGCCTAAACATTAAGGCTTAGTGAATCCGGTTTGTTTTCTGAAAAAATCTTCACAGAAATGATGAAGAAGGAAAACAATAATGGTCCGAAGACTAAACCTAGGAATCCAAACATAGGTATTCCTATAATGACCCCTAAGATTGAAATTAAGGGGTGAAAATTCCCTATTTTCTTATTTATCCACAATCTTAGCACATTATCAATGCCTGAGACCAAGACAAAACCCCAAATCAACAATCCGTAACCTTGAACATTGTCTCCATTGATAATGAATGCTATGCTCCAAGGAACAAAAATCAAAGGGGTTCCCAAAGCAGGAAGAAAGGAAAGAAAGAAGCCTATCACACCCCAAAACAATGGGTCAGGATAGCCGAAGATTCCCATTCCCACAATCAAAAATGTCATTTGAATAAAACTAATCATGCCTTGACCCAAGACACTTGAATAAGTCATTTTTTTGGCCTCTGAACCAAACATGACCAAATGCCTTCTTTTGATAGGTAAATTCTTAATCACCGATTTTTCCATTTCTTTCGAATCTGTGAACATGAAGAACAGCACAAAATACATCACGCCGATGCTGAGGAAAATGTGCAAAGAGCTGTCAATCAATGTCGGGAATAGATTTGCTAAAAATCTTTCTAACTTTAAAACTAATTGTTCAAGCAAATCAGGTCTTTGCAATTTTTGTGAGAAAAAAATATCAATTTGTTTGTTTAGTTTGATGAAACTGTCTTCATAATCCCAAATGTTTCCAATTTTGGAATACAACATGGAAGATAGCACAGCAATCGGCACCACAATGAGCAAAAATGACATAAGCATGACTAAAATGGCGGATAGTGGTTTTGGCCATTTCAATTTGTGCGCTAGCCAGAGGTTCACATCTCTGAAAATAATATAAATCACGATTGCACCCATGAATGAGTGCAAAAGGTTTCTCATGGCATATACCAACAAAACAGAAATTCCAATCAACAAAAACAACAATACTTTTTTTTGTTCTTGGTTGCTCAAACCTAATTTTGAATTCATGGTTCCAGGGTTCTTTTTTGAAATATTAGGTAACCAAAATGCAAGAAAAAACCAAATCTTTTCTTGTTCTCGTCATAATAATTCATTGAAACAGACATGGGGCCGATTTTGGAATGGTTCACTAAGGTGATTGAACTTGAAGGAAAAAAAACATTGGGAAAAACTGTTTTTCTTGAAAAACTCCCCCTTTCACTCACTTCGGCACTTAGGATTTCATAGGGGACGAACAAATTCCCTTGAAACCTAAGCTCAAGATTTTTTCTCAATTCAAGAATGGGTTCAATTCCAAACGCTACATAAGAAAAAGCTCGATAATTGAGCAATAACAAAGTTCGAGTGTCATTGTGAGGATAGTAAACCGGCAGGTTCAAGGCTGTTGAAGTGAAAGTTGCGAAGTTTTTCATTGTGCTGTATGACGACTCGGCATTTAAACCAAGTTTGAGTTTTCTATATTTAAAATAACTCATCGCTTTGACATTAAATGACACAAACTCTCTGAGATTTTTTGAGTTCTCAAACAATTCAGAAGTGCTTCCGGGATTGTGAAATTCCGTAAATCGGTAATAGTTTGAACTCACAGCAAGCAATTGACCGGCACTTGGATACATTTGTCTGTTGATGGTGTTCAATTCATAGCTGTTTTTGACACAAATTCCCTCATATCTAGACAAGTCTGTGGTGTCAAAATAATTCACAATGTTGAGGTTGTAATAATCATCATTTGCTGAAAAATAAATCAACGATGATTTCAATTGATCTTTCACCCAAAAAGGTGTGATAAAATGCGCTGCAAATTTCCTGTCGGTTTGTCTGGCAAAAGAATTTATTTTGTCTAGGCTTAGAAAATTGGCTGACCTAAAGAAATTATAACTAGTGTAACTAGTTTCTAATTCCAACTCGAGAGGATGTTTTGTAGGAAAGCTGATTCTTGATTTGATTTTGGCGTGATTATAAAACGTGCCAATGTTTGCATTAGCAAAAAGTTTTATTCCAACATAGTTCACAGTGTTCCATTGCAAACCTGCATAGAGTTGGTTCATGTCACGAGAACCCAGAGAACCACCTAAATCTATAAATAAACGTCTTTCTTTATACATTTTCACCTTTGCTGTCAAAGTTGAATCTTCATCTGAAACCTTGAAAGCAGGATATTCTATCACAAAGAGTTCATCATTCACCAACCTGAAATACCCTTTTTTGAAGTGGTTTAATGGAGTATTGGGTGAGTTTTTATAGGTTAGCAAACGTTTGGCAAACTTTTTCTGTTCTGGGGTGGAACCGACCACTTCAACCTTTGATAAGAAGGGCTTTGAAATTATTTTATAATCCTTACGGTTTTTCAAGTGTTTCTCCAATCCTAAAGAGTCAAACTGTTGAATCAAACTCTTTATAGACTCAATTTTTGGTAAAGTTGCTTTGTAACCTATATCTATCAATTCAGGAATTCTTGAAAAACTCATGGCTGAAAACTTTTCTAAATTAGGAGATATCAATACCCCATTGCCATTATTCACAAAACTTGTATCACTTTTTGAAAGAATCAAATGATAAATGCTTTCATCAACTAATTTATCATCAATTGTAGCCGGATATTCTGTAAAATTTTTCATGGAAACATTCACCCCAATGATGATATCTGGTTTGAACTCGTTCACAGCAACATCAACCGGGAAGTTGTTATAAATTCCTCCGTCATATAGATATTTTCCTTCAATTTTGATGGGTTTGTAAGCCAAAGGAACAGAACTTGTCGCTCTCACAGCATCTGCCAAAGAACCTGACTTGAGCACCACTTGGTTTTGGGTGAAAATATCAGAAGCCAAACATCTGAATGGAATGTTAAGAGAATCAAAATTATAGTTAGCTGAAAAAGCTGGACCTGCCAACAACTCATTTATCGCTAAATTCAAAGAGGCATCTTTCAGCAAATAAGAACTGATTTTTGGTTTTAACTTATCAAAGCTGACTCTCAAAGTCAAAAAGGAAGGGTTGCTTTCTTTTTTCTGATAGAACCTATCAAATTTTTGGGGCACTGTTCCTTGCAGCCATTCTGTGAAATCTACAGTTTTGGCAATACTATCCATCTGATGTGGGGTAAATCCTGAAGCATAAAATGCTCCTACGGTTCCTCCCATAGAAGTTCCGACAATGCAATCCACAAAAATCCCATTTTCTTCCAAAGCCTTGATTACACCTATGTGTGCAAGACCCTTTGAACCTCCTCCACTCAAGACCAATGCAATTTTTTGCGCTTGCAAGGTTTGAATTGCAAATAGAAAACACAACAAAAAAAGATTACCAAGCGGTTTCAAGAGTTATTGCAAGAATTTTTCCACATTATCTTGTAAATAAATGAAAAAAAAACCATGTTTGTCATGATCTAAACAAATATTTTATGACACAAACAAAACAGGAAAACCAAAAAAAATCAAATAGCAGGTCTATTTTCATCATTTTGATTTCAATCCTTTGCATTGGCATTGGTGTTTTGTTTTTCATGAACATCCAAAAAAACGAGGAAATTGAAGCTAAAAATCAAACCATTACAGAACAAGCAACTGAAATTTCTGCAAAATTGACAGAAATTGAGGGTTTAAGGTCTGAATTGATATCCATCAAAGAAGAAAGAGACAGATTAGGTTTGTCAAATGACAGTTTAAATCTAAAGATTGAAAATCTAAATTCGATTATTAAAGATTATAAAAACAAGGGTAAAGCCTTTGAAAGCAAGAAAGCCCTTTATGAGAAACAGCTCGCAGAATTGAAAAAAGAAAGAGACAAATTGTTAGATGAGATTGCCATTTACAAGTCTAAGTCTGAGGCATTGAGCCAAGAAGTGGAAGAGTTGAGCACCGAAAAATCTAAACTCTCAGATTCATTGAGTGCATTGAAGGCGAAAGATTCTGAAAATGAGGCAAAGATTGCCATAGCATCGGTTTTGAAAACTGAAAGTTTCAAAATTGAAGTAATGGATTCGAAAGGAAAAATCAGAGAAGGAGATGAATTCAGGTCGAAAAGAATTGATAAGCTAAAAATAACATTCAAAATTGCTGACAACAAAGTGGCTAAACAAAACAGTAAGAACGTGTACATGAGATTGGTTGAACCCTCAGGCGCAGCTGTTTTTGATTTGAGCAGTGGTGGAGGAAGTTTTGATTCAAAAGAAGATGGAAGAACCATATCTTACACAGCAAAACAAAGCATTGACTTCAACAACTCTAAACAAGAAGTTGTGTTTGTTTACACTAAAGGATCAGAATACTTGAAGGGAACGCATAAAGTACAAATTTATATTGATGGTTACTATTCAGGGGAATCATCTTTTAACGTGAAATGACCAAAAAAGTAAAGGCGACACCAGAAATATCGCCTTAACTCACTATTAACCTTAAACTTAAAAACTATTACGTTTGATTAATTTAACGTGAGTTGTTTTTTTTTGTTGTCCAATTATAGGAAATATTTTATTGTTCGACGGCTGTTTTGAGTAACTTATAAGAAATGTACAATAAACTAATTATGTTATTGGTGATTGATTTGAAGTGCGAAACAAACTTTTAGCAATCATTTTCTGTTTGAGAAGTGCGTTCACTTAATTTAAAACTTGATTTTTGAGGTAATTCTCTTAAATTGTGAATATAAAAGCGTAAATTCGATTGAGTTGAAAATCAACCTTAAAACCAACAACTTAAAAAAATGTAATTAAATATTTTTTAAAAATTATGTTTGAACTTGACCAGTTTCAGGAGATTTACCAAACAGTTAGTCGTCACAAGCTAAGAACGGCACTCACTGCTTTTGGGGTCTTTTGGGGGATTTTCATGTTGGTCTTGCTTTTGGGAGCAGGTAAAGGTCTTGAAAACGGAGCTCTTGGCATGTTTGGGCATTTAGCAAAAAACAGCATTTGGGTTTGGGGAGGAAGAACAACAGTTCCTTACAGCGGATTGAAACCCGGAAGAACCATCACTTTCAGCTTAGAAGACATAAAAGCCATGAAAAGAGATCTTCCGGAGCTGAATTACGTTGCTCCCGGCACTAGTTTAGTCGGAAATTACACCGTTAATTATCAAAACAAATACGGATCATTCAGGGTTGGAGGTGATTTTCCTGATATCAACAACATCAGGGCTGTGAATGTGCTTGAAGGTAGGTTTTTAAACCAAAATGATATAGATGATGCAAGAAAGGTTGCCATCATTGGCACTAGAGTGGTTGAAATCTTATTTGATAAGCAAGAGGCAATCGGAAAATATATTGAAATCAAAGGTGTTTTTTTTCAAGTGGTGGGTGTTTTTGAACCTTTCAGTTCTGGTGGAGACGGAAGAAATGATGCCGAAAAAATTTTTATACCATTAACCACATTGCATAAAGCTTACAATATGACCCAAGTTACCAGCATTGCCATTAATCCTAAAAAAGGGGTTGACCCCAGTGAGTTGGAATCAAAAGTGAAACAATATCTTGCCAACAGACACAAGGTTTC
>JBDNDT010000259.1:0-4601 GCA_046718985.1 Cytophagales bacterium | reverse complement strand
CATAAAAACTTCTGGGGTCAACAATCAGGTCATTATATCCGAAAGTGTAACCTCTTTCAGTCACTAATATATTGTTATTTCCTGCTGCTTCAATTTTTTGCACAGGTTTGATCATGTTCTCAGGGGCAAGAAATTGACCATGTTTAATGTTGATGGCTTTTCCTGTTTTGGCCGCTTCAACAGCCAGGGTGGTCTGCATGCACAGATAAGCAGGTATTTGGATGATGTCTAAAACCTCTGCTGCTGCTTTGATTTGCTCAGGGTAATGTATGTCAGAAACAACGGGTACACTGAATTCTTTTTTTATTCTTGCCAAAATAGCAAGACCTTCTTCAGTGCCGGGACCTTGAAAAAAATCCACAGAACTTCTGTTGTCTTTTTGATATGATGACTTGAAAATCAGTGGTATATTTAATCTTACAGAGATTTCTTTCAAGGTTTCTGCTGTTGTCATCATTGTTTTTTCATCTTCCACAACGCAGGGGCCTGCTATCAGAAACAGTGGCCTTTCACCGGCTTTCACACCGCCGATGTTCACAATTTTCTTACTCATTCAGTTTATTTTTTATTTACTTGCCACTTTTAGGCACGCAATATTACAAAAATATTCAACAAAATCTCAGTTGATTTCACTAAGTCAATTATAAAGCTTTAGGTTTTGGGCTATAATTGACCGATTGACGTCTCAGTTGAATGAAATGCTTTCAGAGATGATAAAAATCATTTATTCAATTGACTTTATTCAACAAATTTGCAATCTTCAACCAATAAATTTGTGACACAAAACTAAACATTTCCAAATATGTACACCATCCTCGTCCCGGTTGATTTCTCTGACCTTTCCTTAAATGCCTTAGATTTTGCTTCCCAGATTGCTAAAATCACAAAAGGTCAGCTTGTTTTGTTGAATGCATTACATCCAAAAAACATTGCCGTTGGCACAAGCCATGTTTTTGACCCAACCGATTATGAGCAACAAAAGGAGCTTTACAAGTCTAAACTTGATGAATTATCGCACAAATTTCGTCAACAACACATTTATACTAAACAACAGGTGACTTTGGGCTTTTTGAATGATGTGATAACTGAGGCTGTGGAAGAACACAAGCCTGATTTGGTGGTTACCGGCACACATGGTGCAAGTGGTGTTGAAGCCGGTTTGTTAGGAACAAGGTCTTTAGATATTGCCAAAGTGACTGAGTGCCCAACGGTGATTGTTCCCAAAGATTGGAAACCAGAAAACTTTGACAAAATTGTTTATGCCACTGATTTCAAATTCAGTGATGTTAAACACCTGAATCAAATCATTGAGCTTGCAAAGGCTTCAAATGCGCAGGTGACAGTTGTTCATTTGGCAAGTCATGTGACTCATGAAGAAAGTGATGCATTGATGTATTGGTTTAAAGAATTATGTGTTCAGGAAATCAGTTATGAAAAGCTGAGTTTTGAAGTGGTTACAGGGGAGTCTTTGGTTGATACCTTGACATCTTATGTTGAACAGAAGGGATATGATTTGGTGTGCATGGCTATGAAGAAGAGAAACTTTTTTGAAAATTTATTTGAAAAAAGTAAATCTAAAGAAGTGGCTTTTGCAGCGAAATTTCCTCTTTGGTTGGTGAATGACTAATTCTTATTTAAAAACAAGGGGTAGAAAAATATAATTCCACCCCCTTGTTTCGTGTTGCTATTCAATATTAAGTTTAGCCGTTTTAATTGAATTTCCTGCGGTTTTTTTCACCAGATAAAATCCCAATTTCATACCGCTCACTTGAATGGTGTTTTCTCCGTTTTGCAAAGATTGCTTTAAATGAACTTTTCCGGTGAGGTCTATCAACTCAATCATTCCTTGACCATCAGAGGTGACATAAAATTGATCTTTTGCAGGATTAGGTCTAATGAACAGATCCTCTTTGATGGTATTGCTGAAAAGACTGTTTGGAGAATCTTCTCTCAACTGAATGTTAATCAAACCTTTTCTAATAGCGTCAAGACCGTTAGAAAGATAAGCAACAGCAGAAGTATAATTGATAGCCGGTTCATTGGTTGAATAACTGCAATAAGTGTCTAAGTAAGATTTTGCAGGTTCGGATGAAGGATAACCGTTACAACCATCATCTTGACCGGGATTTGCCCCACCCACTACCATTCCCGGAATGGGATCTGCTACACCATCAGCTTGTGAAATTCTGTGGTGGGGATTCTTTGGCGACCTATGACCGATTCCGGTCACAAAGCAATATCCGGTTGCGTTTCTACCCAAGACATAGTCTAAGTTTGACAAAGCGGCATGATAATAAGAGCTGTCTCTGCTCATTTTGAATGCAACCAGCAAGACCATTCCTTGATTTCCTGCCACTGCATTGCTACCCCAGTTGAAATCCCAAGTGTTGGTACCCAATGCAACCCTGTAAGCCGAGCTGCTTCTTTGATGATTTCTCAATGAGTTTGCCAATGTGCTCAGTCTTGTTTTCAATATTGATGTGTCATTAATGGCTACTGAGGTCAAATTTCTTCTGTGGTGAATTAAGCTGATTAATCCTAAAGTGTTTGTGCTGTTCCAACCCGGAGTTGAATAGTTGGTGATGTTTCTCATTCCTGTTCTGTAATATTTGTCTTCACGAGTGCTGATATAGAGCTCGGTTGAAGCCCAGTTCAATTCATCAGCCAAGTTGTTGTCACCATAAATGCCGGTGCTGATGCCTGTGGCATTGGTTGTGACAATAATATTAGGGTTTTCAGTTGCCCATTCGAAAGCTTTGATTGATGCTGCCAAACAACTATCAGCAAAACCAGGCAGTTCGCTTTCAAAATTTTTGAATATTCGAAAAGACATGGCCATGATTGCGGCAAAATTCAAAGTGGCAGCAGTTCCTCTTTGAACAGCAAATCTAGTAGCGCTATAATTATGTGGCATCACTGTGCCTGAAAAGTTGGCATCGGTCACTTTGTGATAAACACTTCCGTCAGATGGGTCTTGGCAGGTGAGCATCCAACGGATGTTCCATAAGCATTCATCTAATAAATCGGGTATATTGTTAGCAGACTCCGGAATGTTGGTGTTGAGGGTGTCGAAGTAGTCTTTGTAATGTTCATATAAAGCCAACAAGTTGTAAGTAGAGATTCCTGAATTGACCATATATTTGTTGAAATCACCTGCATCATACCAACCTTTAGGACTTGCAAAAGTACTTCCGGCAGGCCTGAAAGGTGTTGCTGCCGAACTGTGAATTTGGACATTCAGGTCAGCATGTGCAGATGGTCTTGGCCAATTTCCAGCCCAAGGTTGCTCAATTGCCATTGATGCACGGTTATAGTAATAATTTTTTAACAACATTTTATTCAAAGTGACCCTCCACTCCGGGTTGATTTCAAACACCTCAGAATAAATATCACTGACCAACAACCTGAAACGACCTTGAGTTGTGAAAGAGGAAAAATCAGCTCTTGACACTCTTTCTTGAGAATAGTTCCAGAGTTGGCTTGAGCTAAGGTCTCCTGTGAAAACGGTATCTTCCATGTTTTCTGAAACTAAATAAAAAACATTGGTATCAGGCTCTACCACAATTGCTAATTTTTGGTCATTGGGATGAAAACCTACTTGGTTCATTCTGATTGATTGGTTGTTTTTGGGAAGGTTAACAGCAGAACCGACGAGCAAAGAGTCAAAATGAACTGTTCCTGTGAAATTAGGATTTCCTCCGGCATTAAAATAAACCAAAATTCCGGTTATTGCTGAAGGATTAACGGTGTTATTTGCCGGCCAAGTTTGGAAAAACCTGTCAGCAAAAGAGAAGTTAAATGTTTGATAAGTGTTTTGATTGCTTACGTTCACCACAACCGGAGAGCCATTGGTCACCATGCCACTTTGGTCAATGAGGTCAATTCTGACTCTCATTGCTGTAGCACTTCTAATGCTCAAACTCAAAACCGGGTAATCACTTAAATCTACAGATGGCATATTATATCTAAAGGTTTGAAAGCTAGCACCAACATTGGTAGCTTCAATCCTCATTTCGTTGTTTTCAACGCTTGATAAAACATAACCTGTTCCTGTGACCCAACCACTTGTGTTATTGAAGAAATTCGAATGACCTGTTTGGGCAAATGAAATAATAGCTGATAAAATGAATAAACCGAGAGTAGTTTTTGTTGTAATTCTTGTCATAACACAATAATTTGTTTGATGAGTACAAAATTAACACTAATTCAGGTGTATTGTTGTTCACAAGCATTGATATGATAACTGAATAGCATAACAATAGAACATGAACAGCAAAAGGATTTAGTTTAACCTTTTGTATAACAGATATTTACAATACTTTGGAAAAGTTAGTCTAGGCGTATGATTAACATTTGATAGGGAAACAATCACTAGATTGGAATATAATTTTTTTTTGCAATTTGAAAGGTTAAAATGCTATTTGGGCTTTTGAACAATAGGCGAATTTTTCCAAACTTAAACATAAGAAAAGGTAAAAAATCCCGAGGACCGCTGCGTGAGGGATGGGAACCACGGCCTGATAAGGCCGGTGCAAAGCTTTAGCGGCGCACCGAGCGACAGCGAGTGGTGGACAGCCCGACCCGATAGGGGCACGCCCAAA
>JBDNDT010000258.1:0-4608 GCA_046718985.1 Cytophagales bacterium | reverse complement strand
GAGGAAGTGAACAACGGCTTAAGTTTGATACACTTTCATGGTCACTCATCACCAGGAGTCTCTGATATCAATATTGGATATGTAACCAATCCGTCATTGAACTATAGAAACAAAGGGAAATATCCGATTATAATTTTGAACGGTTGTGAATCGGGTAACATATTTATTGAGAGAGATGTTATTTTTGGAGTAACATTTGGCGAAAACTGGGTGATTTCTCCTGAAAGAGGCGCAATCAACTTTTTAGGTCATAGCAATTTTGGATTTGATTTGACCTTGAGATCTTATTCTGAGTCAATATATAATCAGTGGTTTGCTGACAGTTCACAAACTCATTGGTCAATAGGAAAGATATTGCAAAAAGTGAACCGTGTTTACATTCAAAACTTTGCAACTGCGAGTGATTTAAATATTGCTCAAGCTACACAATTTGTGCTTCAAGGTGACCCTTCGGTGAAGCTGTTTCCTAATCCATTCCCTGATTATAGAATAAATCCAAATAGAGTTCAAATTGAACCTTATGAAGGACGAATTATCACCACATTGTCAGATTCTTTCTTGGTTAAGGTGCAAATTGAAAACACGGGAATTTATCCTCGAAATCAAGAAGTTGAAATTTTGATAAGAAGAATTTTGCCCAATGGAGAAACGATTGTTTATCCTTTAAACATAGTTCAAGATATTAATCTGATAAAAAATTTCGAGTTTAATATCCCATTGGCTGATTTAGATTTTAAATCAGTAGGAGAAAATACCCTTGAAGTCATTATAGATCCTGAGAATAAATTTCAAGAACTCAACAAAACCAACAACAGGGTTTCCGTTAAATTTTTTATTTATCCCAGTGGGTTGACATGTTTGTTTCCGGAAGAATTTACAATTCAAAGTTCGAATGTTGTTAACTTTGTGATTCAATCATCTGATTTGCTCAAACAAAATACAGAATATTTAATTGAAATTGATACAACCATAAAATTCAACAGCCCGCTTAAAAAGTCTAATAGAGTTTTTGGAACATCTTTGGCTCAGTGGAATGATGTTGATTTGAAAAGTGTCTTTCCTAATCTTGTTGATAGCACGGTCATTTACTGGCGAGCGTCATTCAACGACCAAAGCTCAAGCAACTCATTGTTTTCTCAAAGCTCTTTTGTGTTTATAGAGAGTTCACCAAAAGGTTGGGCTCAACATCATTTTAATCAGTTTGACAAAAACACCACTAACAATCTTTTGAGAGATCAATCAACCAGAATGTCAAGTTTTGAAACCCAAAAAATGGAATTGGAAATTAGCATCGGTAAAGATCAAGTAAGCACCAATCACATTTATAAAATATTAACAAATAATGAAGTGTTAATTGAAAACCCTTGTGGCTACAATGATCAAGGATTTGATTTTGGTGACAATGGATTATACATGGTGGGAATTAGAAAAAGTGATCTTTCACTTGTTGCAGTGACACCTTTAGAAAAAGCAGGACTTTTGCAGGCAAACGGTTTTGGAGGTGGAGCTATTTTTTGTTCTAGTATTGCGAATGCTGTGTTTCGGTTTTTTCCTGAATCATTTAATTATTGGTATGAAGAGGGTTTTACTTATTATCCAAGCAATGATGATATGGTGGATTTTTTAAACAGATTTTTCGGAAATATGAGCGATGGTGATTACGTTTTGTTTTTCTCAACCGGCAGACCAAGAGTTCAAAATTGGGATCCGAGAATTGTAGACATTTTGCAACAAAATACCAAATCTGAGTTTTTAACACAACTAGGCAACAAAGCTCAAATGATTTATTTCGGCCAAAAAAATGTCGGCCCAATTAGAGAGTTAATGACTGATACATTAAATTTGGATCAAGAATATACAAGCCTTTATTTAAAAGAACTCATTGAGATAGGAGAGGGCAATGGAAAGATGGTTTCAACTATCATCGGACCCTCAGAAAACTGGGATAAGTTATTCAGAAAAATCACACTTTTTGATCAAGCAGGAGAAGATTGGAATATAAAAATTTCAGGAATTGACCTTGATAACAAAGAAACCATTTTAGTGAATAATCTCAAATCTAATTCATTCAGTCTGGAAAATATTGATGCTCAAGATTATCCTTATCTTAGATTGACTGCTAATTTCACTGATGAATTGAATTTTATTCCTTCTCAACTTGAAAGTTGGATAGTGACTTATCAAAATAACACACCGGAAGGAGTTCTTGTTTTGGATGATTCACGAGGAACTTACACAAATATTCCTTCAATTCAGGAAGGAGCAATTTATACTTTGCCGTTCACTTTCAGAAATATCAGTAATCATACCTTCAAATCTCCATTAGTAGTTGAATATAACATCAGGAATGCAACGAGTGGTGAAAATCGGGTTTTAAGAGATACTATATATCAAAGTTTAAGTCCAAATTCTCAAATCATCATCACACCAAGAATTGCAACTTTAGGGTTAATTGGAGATAATTCATTTCAAATTTTCGTTAACCCAAGACATCAAGTGGAGACTAATTTTCTTAATAATTTATGGACTACGAGATTTTCTGTTTTCAAAGACAAAGAAAATCCTATAATTGGCTTAACTATTGACGGAAGACGAATCAAAAACGGGGAGATTGTGTCACCCTCGCCTTTAATTGAGCTTTACATCAAGGATGAAAACCCATTTAAAAGGAAAGTGGATACATCAAGTGTTAGATTTTTGTTAAAAAAGAACTGTATCACTTGTGATTTTGATATCATCAGCATGAAAAACAATGATTTCAACATCACTTATACTAACAGCAACAATTCTGTGACTACAATTTCGGTGAATCCTAAAAATCTGGAAGATGGGGTTTATACATTGTGTGTGGAAGGTTCTGATGCAACTGAAAACATGGCGGGAACGAGACCATATTGCATTGAATTCACTGTTGTGTCTTCTCCCGGAGTAAGCTTTTTTGTTCCAGTTCCCAATCCATTTAGAGAACAAGTTAAATTTGCTTATCAACTCAATGGGAAAGATATACCGGATGAACTTAACATATACATATTCAATTCAACCGGACAATTGGTTAGGAAACTTGAAAAAAGCGAACTAGGCAACCCGAGAATTGGAAACAATTTAACTAATGCTTGGGATGGTAGAGATCAAAGGGGAAATCAACTCCCTTCAGGAATATATTATTATAAACCTGAAGTTAAATTAAATGGGCAAATCATTCAACAAATGCCTTCAGACACAGACTCAAAGGTGGTGAATGGTTATGGTAAAATCATCATATTGAGGTGACTTATATTGATTTAACGGTTAGTTTTTGTTAAGACTTCCTATGCTTCCTAAACCTAGTACAATTAAAACAGGCAGAATTGGCATTAAGAAAAGGCCATCAAAGTCTTCTTTGGTGTTGAAAATAATCAGGATATGAAAACACAAGTGTGTGATAATATATGTCATAAAACTATTGGAAAAAAGAGAGCTAATCATAGTCATAGCTATCAAATAGTATAGGCTTTCCTTCAAGCTTAAAAATAAACTTCTTCTGAAGTATTTTCCATGGGAAGGCTATTCCTGCATTTGAGCTTGTCCAAAATCTTTTGTTAACTATTCTCACGAAATGAGAAATATTCAAATTTTGATTTAGTTCAGTATTTTAACAATTTCACTGATGCAAGCTATTTCATGATCGGGTTTGATATGACTTATTTGTTTTTTAGGGTTAAACCAAACAGTCTCAATATCAATCTTTTGAGCACCTGAAAGGTCAGCAACAGGGTTGTCACCAATCATCATGCATTGTTCCGGCTCATCTTTGCAGATATTCAATGCAAATTCAAAAAACTGAATATCCGGTTTTCTTACGCCAGTGTCTGTGAAGGTGATGACGTTTTCAAAAAAATGAAATATGCCTGACGAAACAAGTTTAGTCATTTGAATATGGTCGAAGCCATTGGTTAAAACATAGAGTTTGTATCCATTTTGAAATAAATCATTCAAGGTCTCATGAACTTTTGGCATGAGATGGGGCTTGTAAGGACAAACTTGTAAATAGCGATCGTTGAAGGAATCACACAGTCTTTCTTCAAGTTTGCCAAATGGCTCAACTGCATGTTGAATTCTTTTTAGCCTGAGTTCTTCAACCGTTATTTTGTTTTGATTCAATTTTTCCCACAATTCTTGATTGATTTCATTGAAGAGTTGGATAAAAAGATTGGCATTGAATCCATTGAATATGTTATTAAAATCAAACTCAATAATCAACTCTTTTAGCGTTAATTCAGAGTTTAAATCAAAATCCCAAAGCGTATGGTCAAGGTCAAAGAAAAGGCTTTTAATTTTTTTTGGCATATCAATAACCTAAAATGGCAAGCATATCTTCCGGTTTTTGTTCTTCTCTGAACAACCAGTGTTTTATGTTTCCATTTTCATCTTTGTCAATTAACACATGTTTCGGTGCAGGCAATAAACAATGTTGAATTCCGCCATATCCACCCAAAGATTCTTGGTATGCACCAGTGTGGAAAAAGCCTATATATAGCTTTTCATCTTCTTTTAATTTTGGCATAAACACGTTGAAGCTGTGGGCTTCAGAGTTGTAATAATCCATGCTGTCGCATGTTATTCCTCCTA
>JBDNDT010000257.1:0-4612 GCA_046718985.1 Cytophagales bacterium | reverse complement strand
GCAAAGGTAGCATTTCGTATTATATCACGCAACACTTTTTTTAAAAAAATTAATACAATATTCTAAATCTAATTGTTTCAGAAAGTTCCTTCATTTCTTTTTCAAGTTCTTTGTCGTGAACTGTATCTATATCAGTGATCACATAACCAATTGCCTCGTTGGTTTTGAGATATTGACCCAAAATATTGACATTATTATTGGCTAACAATTGGTTGATTTTCGCCATAATTCCCGGCACATTCCCGTGCACATGCATCAAGCGGTGTGCATTTTTGAACTCAGGCAATTGAATTTCAGGGAAATTTACAGAGCCATAAGTGCTTCCGGTGTTGATGTATTGAATGATTTTGTTAGGAACAAAATTGCCGATGTTGGCCTGTGCTTCCTCTGTGCTTCCTCCAATGTGAGGTGAAAGAATTACATTTTTTAAACCTCTGAGAGGAGATTTAAACTCTTCGTCATTGGTTTTGGGTTCATAAGGATAAACATCAAAAGCCGCTCCTCTGATTTTTCCTGATTGATGATGTTTCACAAAAGCATCAATATCAACAACCGGGCCTCGAGCTAAGTTCAAAAAAATGACCCCATCTTTCATGACTGCAAATTCGTCATCTCCAATGAGATTTTTGTTGTTGGCTCTTCCGTCAACATGAAGAGAAACCACATCAGAGATTCTTAGCAATTCATGCAAAGAGTTGCATTTCTTTGCATTTCCCAATGCCAACTTCTCCACCACGTCATAATAATAAACTTCCATTCCCAAATTTTCAGCCAACACTGAAAGTTGGGTTCCAATGTTTCCATAGCCAACCAAGCCTAGTTTTTTTCCTCTGATTTCTTTACAGTTGGTGGCACTTTTGTCCCATTTCCCTTGGTGCATTTGATTGCTCTTCTCAGGAATGTTTCTCATGAGCATAATCATTTCTCCGATGGCAAGTTCAACCACAGAACGGGTGTTGCTATATGGTGCATTGAAAACTGCAATTCCTTTCTTTTGGCAATATTTAAGGTCAATTTGATTGGTACCAATGCAAAAAGCTCCAACAACCAACAGCTTGTTGGCATGGTCAAGCACTTTTTGGGTGACCATGGTTTTTGAACGAATGCCCAAAATGGTGACATTTTTTATTTTTTCACAAAGCTCGTCTTCATCCATTGCGCCTTTTACGAACTCAACATTGTAACCCTCTTCTCTGAAAAGTCTCACAGCATCAGGGTGCACATTTTCTAATAGCAACACATTGATTCTGTTTTTTGGATATGAAACAGCTGCGGGCAATCCGCTGTGATATAAAAACTCGTCAATGCTTGGTGCTATATGATCAGCGTTTTTGGTTACGGCATCTCTACTGACATTTTCTGTGAAGGCATAAAATCTGCTGGCAACCCCTTCGAGTTTGATTTCATAATCTGTCCATCCATCGCCAACAACAAAGATTTCACCGTCTAGGTTGAGTGCTTGGATTTTCTTTGCTTTTCCTCTGTTTTGACACAATTCGTTGTTGGTGTCTAAACCTACGATCTTCCCTTCGGCATTGTAAATGAATGTGTTAGCTAAAATGTGTTCTTTTTTTATGCCATATGGTGTCACCACAGGCTCAATAAACTCTAAAAATCCATTGGAAAGAATGTATATGTTTTCGGCGTTCTCTTCAAAAAACTTCTTGTTTCTCACCACAGAGTCAGATACTTTAGATTTGAGTTTTTCAACCAAAATGTCTAAGTGAGATTTGTGTGCTCCTAAAAGAGATACCCTGCTGGTCAATGATTCAATCAACGAAATTTTGCCTTCCATGCCCAAGTCTGTAATTCTCTTGATTTCTGCCAAAACCTCAGCCCTTCTGTCAGAAGGTACAGAAATCTCGCATAAAACGTCAAGGGCTTCAACTTTTGTGAATGTGCTGTCAAAGTCAAAAACAAAATACTTCTTCTGATTTTCCATGATGTGTTCAAATGAGGTGCGAATTTCTTTAAATTTTTTGGTTTTAGTATGATTTTAGAAAAAAAAAGGAACATTCATGAATTTAGATTTGGTTTTGTTTTAGCGTTATTGCAATATTTAAATCATGATTTGGGTGAAATGAACGGTGTTTTAACCATTAGAGTGTTGTAGTTTTAAAATTCGATGATTCTTAATGCCCTCATAACACTTGCTCCCGGTTTGAAATTGATAATAAACAAATACTGCAAAAAATAAAGTCTTGGACTATCATCAACTTAAAAAGCTTCTCGAACAAAAGTTCGAACAATTTAACCAAAAAGCATTCATCAAAGATGACCCTATATCAATACCTCATCAATTTCAAAAAAAGCAAGACATTGAAATTATGGGTTTTTTTGCTTCTATTTTTGCTTGGGGGCAGAGAAAAACTATCATTAACAAATGTATTGAGTTAATTGACAGGATGGAGGGAGAGCCTTATGGATTTGTGTTGAATCTTGATGAGCATAAACTAAAAAAGCTTTTAGGTTTTAAACACAGAACATTTAATGATTCAGATTTGCTTTGTGTTGTTCAATTTTTCAATTTTCATTATTCCGAGTTTGAAAGTTTTGAAGATGCTTTTTTGATTGGATTTTCTGAAAATGAACCATGGAAGATTGAGAAGTCATTGATAAATTTTAGGGATTATTTTTTTTCTACAGTTGATTTTTTGCCAAGAACCAAAAAACATATTTCTAGTCCGGCACAGAATTCAGCATGCAAAAGACTTTGTATGTTTTTGAGGTGGATGGTGCGAAAAGATGATGCAGGTGTTGATTTTGGATTGTGGGAAAGAATTCCGATGTCAGGGCTTGTTTGCCCATGTGATTTGCATGTGACTAGAGTGGCTCAGAAATTAGGATTGATTCAAGACGAAGTTGCCAACTGGAAAACAGCTCTCTTGTTAACTGAAAAGTTAAGATATTTAGATCCTTATGATCCTGTGAAATATGATTTTTCACTTTTTGGAATGGGGCTTGAAATGAGGTATCATCTGTAAAAAAAAACTATTGTTGATATGCCATTGAAAATCAGAAACTAATCAAAATTTTGTCTCTGTTTTTGATATTCTGTTTGTTAAGAGGAAGATCAGCGTATTTGAATAAGTGGGGTCAAATTTAGGTTTGGATCTCCTCGCAAAAGGGATTGAAGGGTTGTTTGAGCTCCTTTTTTGAGTAGCGTAGCGGAACAAAAAAGAGCGAGCCCGAAAGCCCGGCCGCCCTCAGGCGGTTTGCCCAAATTTTTTTAAAAATGCGTAAGCATTATAGATAAGATTCGAGAGGTAATTTAGGTTGATGACTTTTGGGTTTTGGCAAATGAAATGGACTTGGTAGATAAAATTTTTCAGTTTGGTGAAATCGAATGTTTAAAGTTCGCATCTTTGTTCTCGAAAATTTTATTAAATGCAAAACGAACTACAAAATTTATTTCCAAAACAATCAGAAATTCCCCAAGAATTTGATTTCAAAGCTGAAATTCACCAAAGAGAATTGTTGATTGACGGTGAATTTTTGAGATGGAATGGTGCTGTGCAAGAGGTTTTTTCGCCTGTTCATGTTGAAACAGAGAAGGGATTGCATCCTAAGTTATTGGGTAGTTTCCCAATGGCTACAGAAAAAGAAGCCTTGGTTGCCTTGGATGCAGCCGTGAAAGCTTATGACAATGGGAGAGGAGAGTGGCCGACGATGACTATTTCTGAAAGAATTTCTTGCATGGAAAATTTCACCAATCTGATGATTCAGAAAAAGGCTAAAATTGTGAATCTTATCATGTGGGAAATTGGCAAAACTTATGCTGATTCTGTGAAAGAATTCGACCGGACGGTTGATTATATCCATGACACGATTGATGCCTTGAAAGAAACTGACCGTGAAGCTTCGCGTTTTGTGATTGAAGGTGGGGTGATTGGTCAAATCAGAAGAGCTCCTTTGGGTGTTGTGTTGTGTATGGGACCTTTTAACTATCCCCTAAACGAAACTTATACACTCTTGATTCCGGCTTTGTTGATGGGCAATACTGTGCTTTTTAAACCACCCAAACATGGTTCTTTATTGCATTATCCGCTTTATGAAGCTTTCCAAAAGTCATTTCCAAAAGGGGTTTTTAACACGGTTTATGGAAAAGGTCATTCGGTGATTCCCCCTTTGATGTCATCAGGAAAGGTGAATGTGTTGACTTTGATTGGCTCACGCAAAGTGGCTGACTCTTTGAAGAAAATGCACCCAAAAGTGAACCGTTTGAGGGCAATTTTGGGTCTTGATGCCAAAAATGCCGCGATCGTATTGCCTTGTGCTGATCTTGACCTTGCGGTGAAGGAATGTGTATTAGGCTCTTTGTCATTCAACGGACAGCGATGCACAGCAATCAAAATCATTTTTGTGCATGAGTCGGTTGCCAATGAGTTTTGCAGAAAATTTGCTCATGAGGTGTCAAAACTTAAACCCGGAATGCCTTGGGAAAAAGGCGTACAATTGACTCCTTTGCCTGAACCGGGAAAGCCTGGTTTTATCAAAGAAGTGATTGATGATGCTCAAGCAAATGGTGCTTCGGTGATCAATGAACATGGTGGTGAAGCTTTCAAATCATTTGTTTTTCCGGCAGTTTTGTTTCCTGTGAATGATAAAATGA
>JBDNDT010000256.1:0-4632 GCA_046718985.1 Cytophagales bacterium | reverse complement strand
TCTGACACTCTGATCAATCAACTAATTGCTGTTGACACTAACAATCTTGATTATAGAAAACTGAAAAATGAGCTTTTACGCAAGCAATTAACCAAAGCTTTCTAAACATTAAGATTCATAAGACTTATTTTATTCTGATTTTACTAAAAACTTCATATTATCGTACACTCTTGTTGCTTTTATCTCTGAAATAATTCCAAGAAAACCCGAAAATTGAAAGAATCAACAAAGGTAGAAAAACATTCAAAAACTGCCACTTAACTTTTTCCTCTTTTATCTTGAATTTATCTAATGGTCTAATAGTCAATTCTTTATTTCGAACCAGCACAAATCCATCATCATCTGTTAAATAACTCAAAGAATTTAAGATAAAATCTTTATTGGCAAATTTCTTTTTCAAAAAAAGGTTCTGCCCCATTGTGATGATTTGACCATTTCTTGGGTCAATGTCACTTGCAGGTACATCACCATCTGCAAAGACAATAATTTTTGATGTTGAATTCTCTGAAATCAATCCCGAATATTTTTCGGCATACAATGGTCTGTTGGCATAAAGTGATTTAAACTTCCCTTCTAAAAGATAAGCAACCGCTAAATTTGGCTTGTTATAATTTTCTACATCAGGTTGTTTTCTCATTTCATTCAAATTAACGATGGAAGGTGGTGCTATTGTCTTTGAATATTTGGAAGTAAAAACCAGAGGGGTTTTCTTTATTCCCTTGGCAGCAACACTGTCTAATGTTGAGGTGAATTTTGAATAAACTGCATCTATATTTCTCACTAAAGAATGCTTTGCATAAGTGTTAAAGAGCGGATAATAAGGCCATGGCATCAATTTGATTTGAGGTTGATCCCCCATATTTCCCACATTCACCGGAATTGGTCCGCAGTTCAAATCTTGAACCAAGACTTTGTTCAAACGAACACCCCATTTAAAAAACAAATCGTCCAGATTCAGTTCCAAAGGCATTGTCACACTTCCATTCTCACCAATACTATCCAGATTGATTTTTACTCCGTCGAGAAAAGCTAATAGCTTCCCTCCATTAACAACATATTGATCGAGTTTCAATTTTTCATCTTCTGAAAATGGTCTTTGTGGTTTTGCAATAATCACCGCGTCCCATTCTTGAAGATTTGGGGTTTGTCTGATGTTAATTCTTTTGGCTTCATATAGAGTGTTAAGTTCTGAAATCAGGTCTAATGTTTGTATAGAATCCAATTCTAAGTTACCAGTCAGGATTCCGATTTTCTTCTTTTTCAAAAGACCTAACTCTTTGATTGCATTCACAATCTCATATTCCAAATTTTCAATAGACTGATTGATTGCTTCATCAGGGCTTGCACCTGTTGCACCTTTTAACAAGACAATACCTGCTTCTCTGCTACCTGTTGAAACCAAAGCTCCGGGAAAAATTAATTTTTCAACTTTATTTTCTCCTTCTTTCAGAAAAATGTTCGTTGGTTGAATTCCTTTTTGTGCTAATTCATAATAATACCTATTTCTGTTTTGTTCATTTGTCGCTAAAGTTGGATTAGTTGATTTGAATTGAAGGTTATTTCCTGAATATTGTTTGCATTCTTCAAGCATTTCTAAAATTGATCGTCTCAATTTAACAAAACCGGGGGGCAAATCTCCGTCCAAAAACACCTCAACATAAACCGGTTGCTCCAAGTTTCTAAGCACTTTTTTGCTGGCATCTGAAAGTGTGAATCTTTTTTCTTCTGTGAGGTCAATTCTGAAATAATAATGTTTCAAAATCAAATTCACCAGCACAAGCCCGACACAAAAGGCAATAAAATAAAAAAGACTATCTTTTTTGTTCATAATTGATCACCAGTTTCTTGAAATTAATTTCACATGACCTGCCAAAAGCATCAGCAAAATGATTGAAAAATAATATAATAAATTCCTTGAGTCCATCAAACCTTTGCTCAAATTATGATGATGATACTCCAAACCCAATTGTGCGAGTGATTCACTAAGCGTTCCATCTCCTACTAATGTTGACAAAGCTCCAAATCCCAAATAAAAAACAGCACAAACCAACACTGAGATAATAAATGCGACCAACTGATTATCAGTTAAAGTAGAGATAAAAACTCCAATTGCTGCAAAAACTCCTCCCAACAGTGCCATACCTAAGAATGAACCCCAAAAAGCTCCTTTGTCAAGGTTTCCGGTTGGATTTCCCAATGATTGAATTGAAAAATAATAAACCATAGTTGGCAACAAAGCAATCATAATCAGAGCAAAACATGCCAAATATTTACCTAGAATAATTTCCCATTCATTCAATGGCTTTGTGAACAAAAGCTCTAAAGTACCTTGTTTTTTTTCTTCCGAGAATGTTCTCATGGTGATGGCTGGTATCAAAAAGAGAAAAACGCTGGGAATCACATCAAACATCACATTCAATTCGGCATAGCCAAATTCTAAAACACTGGTTTCTGGATAAATCCATACAAAAAAACCAACCACTCCAAGAAACACTCCAATCACCAGATAAGCTACTAATGAACTGAGAAATGAATAAAACTCCTTTTTGAATATGCTCAACATAAAAAATATATGCTCAATTGTTTGTGATATTTCTGAAAACTTCTTCAAGACCTACGTTTTCGGTTTGCAGACTCACCAATGACAAGTTATTTTCACCGGCAAATTTAAAAATCTGATTTTTCAATATTTGATCATTTTTAGTAATAAACTTAAATTTTCCCGGCGATAATGATTTCACCTCAGTATAAAATGCGCTTAAAGCTTCTGAAAGTTGAACATCAATTCCAAAATCGCAAATAACCGTATTTAAGCCATTTCCTGAAAGTTTTCTTAAATTTTCAATATTGTCATCTGCCACAATTTTCCCTTTGTTGATAATTACCACTTGATTGCATAATTCCTGAACTTCTTGCATCAAATGTGTAGAAAGGACGACTGTTTTTTCTAAGGCTATTTCTTTGATTAAGTTCCTAATTTCCACAATTTGATTTGGGTCTAATCCTGTGGTTGGTTCATCAAGAATTAACACTTTGGGGTCATGAAGCAAAGAAGCTGCTAAACCGACACGTTGGCGATAACCTTTCGAAAGTTGACCTATTTTTTTGCTTTTCTCCGGTGAAAGTCCGGTTTTTTGAATCATTTCATCAATCCTGACTTTTTCTGTTTTATTATCAATTCCACTTATTGAAGCACAAAAAGATAAGTATTCCCTCACATAAAGTTCCAAATACAAAGGATTGTGTTCGGGTAGATATCCTATCACTTTTTTGGTATCGTTTCTGAACAATTGGGTATCTTTTCCACAAACAAACACCTTTCCGGATGTTTGGTTAATAAACCCTGTAACTATCTTCATTGTGGTTGATTTTCCGGCTCCATTTGGTCCTAAAAACCCTAATATCTGACCTTCTTTAGCCTCAAATGAAATGTCGTCAACTGCTTTTTGTGTTTTATAAATTTTGCTCAGATGCTCAACAACCAATGACATAAGTAAATTGAAAATTTTCGCAAGATAGTGTTTTTTGAGTTTTAGAACTTAAAGAATATTGCGCAAAATATTGACTGTTTATTCCTATATCAATTTAATGAATGTAATCACCAATTTAAACCCTTAAATCAATAAGAACTTTATTGTATCTTTTGAACAGTTTTATCTAATCGAGCGATACGTCACAATGGACATACATCTTTACAAAATCTTTACATCTGAATAACTAAATTGCAACAAAAAATTGGACTTACTTAAAACTAGAAATTACAGCAAGAAAAATCAATATTTGATAAGCATCATACTTATTGTATTAACTGCTGTTTTGTGCTTTTTCTCGGTTGACTTTATAGGTTATAGAGCGGTTGCACTTTTTCTATTATTGATAGTTTCAATAAACGCTATTCTGTTTGACATTTTTCCAGTTTTTTTATCTGTATTTATTGAGTGCATTGATTTGGAATTTGATAAAATTTACGGTCTTAAATACCTTAACAGGCGGAACAGGTCTAGATCTTTCTATTGTGAAAGGATTTACCGATGTAATGAGCGGAAAAGTTCATTTGAGAATTTACCGAAAGGTGGAGAAAAATTTACTATCGAAATTCCTTGTGAATTATCTCTCACAGAAAACACGGAATAACACAGAAAAAATATCTTTATAGGTTTGTTTTCTTATAATGAATATTGCAGTTTTATATTATTGTGGAACTAAATGACTTAACTTACAAAATAAGAGGAGCAATATTCACGGTTCACAAAGTGCTAGGTCCAGGTTTGCTTGAAAGTGTTTATGAAGCTGCTTTAGCATATGAATTGAATGAATTAGGTTTAGAAGTAAAAACACAGGTAGGATTGCCTGTTGAGTATAAATCTATATTGCTTGAGTTGGGTTTTAGAATAGATATTCTTGTAAACAATCAAATAATTATTGAAATAAAATCAGTGGAAACTTTGTATGATGTTCATAAGAAGCAACTCCTAACGTATCTTAAACTATCAGGAAAAAGAATTGGAATTCTTGTGAATTTTAATTCATCAGTTTTAGTGGATAAAGAGAGTTTGGTAAGGATAATTAATGGATAATTATTCTCTCTCAAAATACACCGAAATCCACAGAAAGTAAAAAAAACATCTGTGA
>JBDNDT010000255.1:0-4667 GCA_046718985.1 Cytophagales bacterium | reverse complement strand
TTAGAAAGAAGCAATGGACTCGTGAAAATCTCTGCTACAAGCACCGGAAACGGAACATGCCAACCTGTGAAAGCAGATATTACCCTAACTATTCTCAAAGCACCGACGGTTGATGCAGGATCAGATTTGATTGTATGTGCAACCCAAGATTCAATTCAACTCATTGGTGAAGTTCAAAATGTTTCAACAGGGCGTTGGTACACCTCAGGATCCGGAACTTTCTTTCCAAATGACACTTCAACACAAACCACTTATATTCCTTCAAACACTGACAAAGCTGTAGGGAATGTATTGTTTTCTTTACAAACTATCAACAACGGACTTTGTAAGCCTGTTTTTGACCAAAAGTCAATCACCATCAGAAAAGCTCCAGTAGTAAATTCAGGTCCAGACAGAATTTTATGTTCAGATCAGTTTGAAGTGAATTTACAAGGAAGTGCTGATTTTGGTGATGGCACAGAATGGAAAACCCTTGGTTCAGGTGTGTTTTCAAATATAAACGCAACAAATTCGACTTATAATTTCTCTGACTTTGATTATGATCTAGGCTCAGTTTCTTTGGTTTTAACCAACAAAGGAAATGATGTTTGTGATCCAATCAGTGACACCACAGTAATCACATTAACTCCAAAACCTACACTTTCAGTCGCTGAAGATTTTGAGATTTGCAGAGATGTTGAAACTTACGACATCAATTCCTCTTTCACAGTCTCATCAGGAATTGAATGGACAAGCTCTGGATCTGGCTCTTTTGCACCAAGCAGAACAAGCCCTGTTGCAAAATATATTCCAAGTGATGCTGACAAAAATAATGGTTCTGTCACTTTAAGAATAGAAACAACAGGTAATGGAATCTGCAAGAGCTTGAAAGATAGTATCCGTGTGAATATTACCCCAAGTCCGACAATTTTCGTGAGTGGCAATTCCACAACTTGCGTTGACCAAGGAGGATTTTATCCTTTTGCCAATATAACAGTTGCAAGCGGTGTGAAATGGGAAACGGGTGGATCGGGACAGTTTTTGCCAAATGATGAAAGCCAAAATCCTTATTATGTATTTTCAGATCTTGACAGTTTGAATGGAATGGTGACCTTGCAAGCCACAACCACAGGAAATGGAACTTGCAACCCAAGAAACGCATCTTTAGAGTTGACCATTCTTCCAAAGCCACAAGTGAATGCAGGTGCTGATATCACCACATGTTCAGGTCAAGACACTGTTCAGCTTTCGGGTAGAATCCAAAATGTGGGAGGAAGTTATTGGCTGACACGAGGTTCAGGAAGCTTTTATCCTGATGAGTTTGATCTCGAAGCCTTTTATTTGCCTTCATCCAATGACCATAATAATGGTCAGGTTGAATTAATTTTGGTGACCACTGACAATGGTTTCTGTGAAACTTACACTGACACATTGGTTATCAATTTCACCAGTGCGCCTGAAATTGATGCAGGTCCTGACAGAACCATCTGTAAAACAGATTTTCCTATAGTCCTTCAAGCAACAGGACCGAATGGTATTTGGATTGGTGGAAATGGCACTTTCAATCCATCAAGAAACTCGTTGAGTGCTACTTATCTACCATCTCAAGATGAAATAGATAACAATGGGGTGAAACTTTATATCGAAACAGTGAGAAATGGTTCTTGTACTCCTGGTTTAGATTCTGTAACATTCCAATTCATTGAAGGTCCTATGGTTAATGCAGGTGTGGACACAACCATTTGTGCTAATAATAATGGAATAAGACTATATGCCACAAGCAATGGTGTTTCATCAGGAGTGAGATGGACAACAAGCTCGGGTACTGGTAATTTTCAGCCAACACGCAATGACTTAGATGCCCTTTTTGTGCCCTCTCAATTCCAAATAAATAATGGAGTCGCTAATTTAACCATAACCACAACCGGAAACGGCATTTGCAGACCGGTATCAGATAATATCAGAATAAATATTTTGCCTAGCCCGACAATCAATGTAGGGCCAAACCTTACTGTTTGTGCTGATATTGACTTTGTTGAAGTGAACGCTACTATACAAAATGCCACCCAAATTGAATGGATAAGCATCAATGGAGGTGGATTTGAGGATAATACTGCAATGTCAACCAAATATTTCTTGAACGCCACTGATATTTCTAATGGTTTTGCAAAATTGATTGCAACCACTAAAAATGTAGGACTCTGCAATGAAGTTTCTGATACTTTGACAATAAATATCATCAATAGCCCGACAGTTGTTGTTTCAAATGACACCACTGTTTGTCAAAACTTTGTTAGTTTGAATGTTAATGCAATCAAAACCGGGGCTTTGGGTGTGATTTGGACTAGTTTAGGTGATGGAGTTTTTGCACCTAGTGCGGCTATTGAAAACACGAGTTATTTCCCAAGTGAAGCTGACAGAGCTCAAAACTCTTTGAAATTGGTTGCCACCACCACAGGCATTGGCACTTGCAAGCCTGTTCATGACACTGTTACCATCAATTTGACTCCGATTTCTGTGGTGAATGCCGGTGATGACAAAGAAATTTGTGAAACTTTAGAACTTATCCCTATCAGTGGAACTGCAAATTCTTCCATCATTTGGAATACTTTCGGATTTGGTCAGTTTGTGGATAACACCAATCTCATAACTCAATATCAACCCTCTCAAAACGAAATACTTGCAGGAGGCTTTTCTTATAAAATCACCTCAACTGCAAACAATGAATGTCCGGATGTTGAAGATTTTGCCACTTTGAAATTCAGAAAACTTCCTGCTGTTTTAGTCAATGCAGGATTTGATCAAGAATTATGCCGTGACAACTCAGGAACTCAGTTGCAAGGATTCATTTTGAATGCAGGAGGTGGAAGATGGAGCAATGTTTTAGGTGATGGTAATTTTGGAAATATCAATCTCATGGAAACAGCTTATGTTTTTGCCACTTCTGATTTTAACAATGATTCTGTTGTTGTGAGATTAACTTCGGTTGACAATGGGGTCTGCGATGAAGTGTTTGATGAGATGGTGATTAGATTCACGCCAATCCCAACAGTTGATGCAGGAACAGATGTCTTGTTGTGTTCTGATACCATAGGCTTTAAATTGAATGGTGAACATACTATTTCTGGTGGGTTGAGATGGGCTTCAAATGGAAGTGGATTCTTTGAACCAAATGAATTTGATAAAAATGCTGTTTATTTATTTTCAGAACAAGATCGTTTGAGACCCAATTTGATTTTATCAGCAGTAACTATTGACAATGGCACATGTCAATCTTATTCTGACCAAATGACTATCAGTTTAAGACAAGCACCAAGAATCAATGCCGGTGGTGACAGAGAAGTTTGTAAAGATTTAACGACTTTAGTGTTGAATGGAACAGTCAGCAATGCATCAGGTGGTGTTTGGTCAAGCTCAGGTGATGGAACATTCTCTCCAAACAATTTAACAGGAGCTTATATCCCATCAGAAAGTGATAAAGAAAATGATGCCGTTTTGTTGACAGTTACCTCTGTTGGAAATGGTGTTTGCAAGCCACAAAATGATAAAATACGAGTTGACTTCACTCCAATTCCGGTTGTTTTTGCCGGTGTTGATCAATTGCATTGCGGTGATGGTTCTGAATATGCTTTAATCGGGGATGTTTCCATTGCCACAGGTGGTCAGTGGAGCAGTTTAGGTAGCGGTGTATTCACAGGTGGTGCTAACAATTTGATTTCCAATTATCTTCCTTCTTCCGAAGATTTGCTTAAAGGGACAGTTCGAATTGTGTTGACCTCAACAGGAAATGGAAATTGCAGACCCGTAAGAGATACATTAAACTTAGAATTCCAAGAACCACCATTTGCAGATGCAGGACCTGCTTTGTCATGTGCTTATTCTGATGGAGTGCCTTTGAATGGAACCTTCAAGAATGCAGGAGGTGTAGCTTGGACTTCTACCGGAACAGGTGCTTTCTCTGCTTCACCTGCTTTGACCAGCATCAGATATTATCCTTCAAACAAAGATTTTGAAATCAAATCAATGATATTGACTATGGAAACCACCTCAAATGGTGTGTGTCCTCCGGCGTCAAGTTCAACAGCTTTGATTATCAGAGATTTGCCTGATGCTGTGGCAGGAAGCGACCGACTTGTTTGTACAGGAAATTCAATTGACCTGAATGCTGATTTCAGCCCTGATCATGTGAGTTATGAATGGACGGTGCTTGAAACGGGTGAAAAATTAAATGGGGTTAACATAAATTACCCTGCAATCAATTCAAAAACTTCTTTTGAACTGTTAGTTACCAATCAGTATGGATGTGTGGACTATGACACTGTGATTGTTGATAAAATTGATCCGGTTGACTTTAATATGCCTGCACACAGGTGTTTAACAAACGGGCTGCAATTGAACACTAATGTTCAACCAAGTTCAGGTTTAGCAAGCTATCAGTGGTTTAAAAATGGTGTCTTGATTTCAAATGCAGATATGGACTTCTTTCAACCATTGTCAAGTGGCAATTATGCAATGGCTTACACAGTTGATCTGTGTACTTACAAAGACAGCACTAACGTTACAGACCTGCCTGTTTTAGTGCCTAGTCAGCGATTGACTTGCGTTGATAATCCTATAACTGTTTCAACCAACCTTATTCAAGGAGTTACCTATGAATGGAATTTCGGAAATTCAATTGAAAATACTTC
>JBDNDT010000254.1:0-4667 GCA_046718985.1 Cytophagales bacterium | reverse complement strand
AAAGCCGCCATCAAAACGATGATGAAAAGCAGAAATGGTTCAATTATCAACATCACCTCTGTTGTGGGTTTGAGAGGAAATGCAGGGCAGGCAAATTATGCTGCTTCAAAATCAGGCATCATAGGTTTCACAAAATCTATTGCCTTAGAATTGGGTTCAAGAAATATCAGATGCAATGCCATTGCCCCGGGTTTCATAGAAACTGAGATGACCGAAGTTTTAGACCCAAAGGTGAAAGAAGAATGGGAAAGCGGCATTCCTTTGAAAAGAGCCGGAAAAGCCGAAGATGTTGCCAATTGCGCAGTCTTTTTAGGCTCAGAACTTTCCACTTATATCACCGGCCAAGTGTTGCAAGTGGATGGTGGAATGTTGACCTAAGCAAAATATTAAGCTTTTAAATGAAGCCTCCATTCCTTGGATTTGGGGGCTTTTTTTTTATTTTTGCTCCATGACTTTCTTTTTGACAATCCCTTTGTGGGTTTGGTTGCTTTCAATTGTTCTTGCCTTCGGCTTAGCTTATTTTTTTTATGATCGTGAACAAGTTTGGGACAAAAAGAAAAACAACATTCTCTTTTTGCTGAGACTTTTTTCGCTTTTTTGGCTTTTTGTCTTTTTGTTTTCCCCAAAATCTGAATTCAAGACCCAAAGCCTTGAAAAACCTCTTTGGCTGATTCTCATTGATGACTCTGAATCTGTGAAGCTGAAAACCAAGACTTCTGTGATTGAAGATTTTTTCAAGAAAATTGAATCAAAAGATAACTGGACTAATGGAGCAGAGATTGAAATATTAGGTTTTGGTTCGAACAACAAAGATTCGATTTTGAAATTTAATACCAAAGAATCTGACATTGCTAAACATCTCAAAAATATTGAAGAAAGATTTCAGCACAAAAACGTTGCAGGCATCATTTTAGCAAGTGACGGTATTGTGAATGTGGGACTTTCTCCCGGTTTTCAAGAATACAGAAACTCCATTTACACAATTGGTTTAGGTGACACCATTCCTGAGAAAGATGTCTTAGTGAAACAAGTGGAACATAACAAAATCAATTTCAAGGGAAATTCATTTCCGGTGAAAGTGAAAGTGAAGCAATTTGGTTTCGATAACAAAACTACTAATGTGAAACTTCTCAAGAATGGGAAGGTTCTGGAATCAAAAACGGTCAATTTTAAACCGGGTAGAGGTGTTGTTGAGGTAGATTTTTTATGGTCTGAGAGCCTTTCCGGAACTTACACATATGTTGTTCAGGTTGATGCCTTGAACGGGGAATACACTCAACTGAATAACTTTCAAAGTTTCACCTTAGATGTGGTAGAATCAAAAGAGAGGATTCTGATTTTATCACCTTATCCACATCCTGACATCAAAGCTATTCAAGAAAGTTTGTTGAAAAACAGCAATTATGAAGTGAAGTTATGCGTTCCCGGTGTTTTTGAATTTGATGGAGGCATTTATGATGCGGTGATTGCTTTTCATCTGCCATCAGATGAAAACCCGGTTGCCAATAGAGTTTTTGAGAATCTGGTGACCAAAAAAACACCTGTTTGTTTTTTTGTGGGCAGTGGAACAAATCTTTCTCAATTCAATGAGTTTTCCAAATCAGTCAACATCAACCCAAGAGGAAAAGAGTTTGACAAAGTTCAAGGCAGTGTGAAAAGTTCTTTCACGACTTTTTCATTTGAGAAAGAAAAAGCTGATTTAATGACAAAAATGCCCCCTGTTTCAGTTCCTTTCGGAGATTTTGTGTTGAAACAAAACCCTGATGTTTTCATTTATCAGAAAGTAGGCAGTGTGGTGACCGAAAAACCCTTATGGATGTTGGGAAGTGCTGATGGCTCAAAGAATGCTGTGGTGGTGGGTGAAGGTTGGTGGAGAAGCAAAATGTTTGAAAGAAGAGAAAACCAAAACAGCGACTTTTTCGATGCATCGCTTTTGAAAACCATTCAATTCATTTCAGCAAAAGAAGACAAAAGAAAGCTTAGGATTCAGCCCTCACAAAGTGTGTTTTCCACTTCAGAAAACGTATTTTTCATAGTCGAGACATACAACATGATTTATGAGAAAACTTTCGGGCAAACCATTTTTCTTGAACTGACCAATCAATCAACCTCTCAAAAATACAATTTTGAATTTGTCAGTTCAGAATTCAATTCAAGTTTTGAAGTAGGAAGTTTACCTACGGGAGAATATATTTTCAGTGCTAAGGCTGAATTGAACAGTAAGTTGGAATCAGTAACGGGAAAATTCAATATTCAAGAAACTCATCTTGAGTTGGTGAATCTCACAGCCGATCATGAAATGCTTAGAAATTTGGCACAAAACAATTCAGGTTTTTTTGAGCCAAGCTCAAATCTTGATAAGTTTTTTGAAAGAATCTCATCTGTTCAAACATTTAACAGAACAAATGTGAAAACAGATGTTAAAGATGCTATTTTTCTGTGGCAATTTTTAGCCATTGCCTTGTTAGGCTTATGTGCTGAATGGATGCTGAGAAAATGGTGGGGTGGTTATTGATTTTTGAACCTCTGATTTGGGCGGAATCAATAAATTAAACTATATTTTCAACGATTTTTGAACAATACAAAAAATTATTTCACATTCTTATGAAACTCACATCTCTCAAAAGCTGGGAAAATCTCAAAAAACATCATCAAGAAATCACCCATTTAGAAATGAAAAATCTGTTCAGCACTGATGCTGAAAGGTTTAAAAACTTTTCTATTGAGTTTGAAGACATTTTGGTTGATTTTTCCAAAAATCGAATCACCAAAGAAACCCTTGCTTTGCTTGTTGAACTCGCCAAAGAATCGAAAGTAGAGGAATGGAGAGATAAAATGTTCTCAGGCGAAAAGATTAACAACACTGAAAAAAGAGCGGTGTTGCATGTTGCATTGAGAAACAGAAGCAACAGACCTATCTTGTTTGAAGGCAAAGATGTGATGCCTGACATCAACCAAGTGTTAGAAAAAATGAAGGTTTTCTGCGGAAAGGTGAGAAATGGAGAGTGGAAAGGATACACGGGAAAAACCATCACTGATATTGTGAATATTGGCATTGGAGGATCTGATTTAGGACCTTTCATGGTCACTGAGGCCTTGAAACCTTATGCCCATGTTGGTTTGAACATCCATTTTGTTTCCAATGTGGATGGCACGCACATTGCCGAAACACTCAGGAAAGTTCATCCTGAAACCACTTTGTTTATCGTTGCTTCTAAAACATTCACCACACAAGAAACCTTGACGAATGCAAACTCTGCAAAAAGCTGGTTTTTAGGCGCGGCAAAAGAGATTTCTCATGTTGCCAAACATTTTGTTGCTCTATCAACCAACGCAAAAGAGGTAGCTGCTTTTGGAATTGACACACAAAATATGTTTGAGTTCTGGGACTGGGTAGGTGGAAGATATTCACTTTGGTCTGCTATCGGTTTACCGATTGCTTTATATATTGGATTCGACAAATTCGAAGAACTTTTAGCAGGTGCTCACGAGATGGATGAACATTTCAGAACTGCACCATTAGAAAAAAACATTCCTGTGATTTTGGCCTTATTAGGCATTTGGTATAATAATTTCTTCGGTGCTGATTCACATGCTATTCTGCCTTACGACCAATATCTGCATCGTTTTGCAGCATATTTCCAACAAGGAGACATGGAAAGCAATGGCAAAGGGGTCACAAGAGAGGGTGATTTCATCACTGATTATTCAACGGGACCTATCATTTGGGGTGAACCGGGCACAAACGGCCAACATGCTTTTTATCAGTTAATTCACCAAGGAACTAAAATGATTCCATGTGACTTTTTGGCACCTGCCATCAGCCACAACCCACTGGGAGACCATCATCCAAAACTTTTGGCAAACTTTTTTGCTCAAACTGAGGCTTTGATGAAAGGCAAAACCAAAGAAGAAGCAAAAGCAGAGCTTGAAAAGTCAGGAATGTCTGCTTCTGATGTTGAGGCTTTGTTGAATCATAAAGTATTCTCCGGAAACAGACCTACGAATTCAATTATGTTCAAAAAATTAACACCTAAGGTTTTAGGATGCCTTGTGGCGATGTATGAACATAAAATTTTTGTGCAAGGTATGATTTGGCAAGTAAATCCTTATGACCAATGGGGTGTGGAATTAGGCAAGCAATTAGCCAACAAGATTCTTCCTGAACTCACAAGCAGCGAAGCAATCCATTCTCATGACAGTTCAACTAACGGATTGATCAATTGGTATAAACAAAATAGATAATCCGGCTTTCCTTCAAGCCAATTAATACTTCACAATCAATTAGTATTAATAAAAATCAACCCCGAAATGTGCTAAATAGCGTCAAATTCGGGGTTTTTTGTTTAAATTTAGTCAGCAAACAAAATTAAAAAGACGCGATGTACGATTTTTAATGTGGATTCCAATAGATGTGCAAAATGGTATATTTTTAAGAATACCACCGAGCCGGACGCCGTCAGTCTGTGAAAAAACTCGAAATGTAAGCCTTTAAAATTCAATATTTGAAAATTTCTCGGATAGGTGTACGAATATTTCAAAGGGTAAATCTGGTTTTTTCACAGACTGACGTTAACCAAACCATACCATGGGATAAATTTGAATCTCTCATTCCTGATAAAACCACGGCAAAAGAAGCTCCCGGTTGGCTACCTAAAAAAAGTTAT
>JBDNDT010000253.1:0-4677 GCA_046718985.1 Cytophagales bacterium | reverse complement strand
AAAACAAACAACATTGAGATATGACTATTTATTGGGAGGTTATATCAAATCTGTGCAGCTTTTAGAAAAATTGAAACCTAAAACCGATGATGGAAGAAAGTTGACTTTAGTCACAAAAGGAGAAGATGACAAGACGGGTGATATTTATGTTTTAGCCAGTATAAAACCAAAAATTGGAAGAAATATGGCTGAAAAAAATCCAAGACCTTATGATTTATACTATATCAAATTTAATAAAGAACTTGATATTTTATCTGAAACTGTAATTCCTTTTGACGCACCTCAAACGTTGTTAGCTGCTGAGTTTATTAACAAAATTGATGAAGAAGATCCAAACAACCCGGGTATTGAGTTTGCAAGTATTGTTTTGACATCAGCCTCAGAGGAGAAAAAAGAAAATCCATACATCACTTATTTAAGACTTGATGAAAAAACTAAAATAGTTCACAGAGAAACTATTACGGCTCAAGAACCTATTTGGAGGGTGGATGATGTAATTTATAACAGACCAACAAACGAGGTGTTTATCATGGGTCCTGCAACTGAAAATATAGGCCAACTGGCAAAGGATAAATTCAAGGCTTTTCAACTTTGGAAAATTAACAGCGAAGGTAAGACGGCTTACAATACGTCAACAAAAATTGATGAATTTGAAGCTAAGTTAATAACTCCTCCATCTCAGAAAAAATCACCTGCTTACAATGGTAAGAAATTCTCTATGAAAACTAATTTAGTAGCTGAAAATGGTGAATTGTTTATTGGCGGTCAAAATTATAGAATTGACCAATCAGGTAAAGACAAAGGAACGAGAAACTATAAAGACATTTTAGGTTTTCATTTTGATGCAAATGGTCATTTAAAATCTCAATATGGAGTTGATACCAAAGAAACCAACAAAGTTGCTAACGATAATGCTGCACCTCAAGAATTCATTGAAGGCAGAGGTGGAAACATTTTTTGGTTAATCAGAGAGATTAAAGGTATAAACCCTAAATATCTTAAGTTGTTGACATATCCTAGATTGGCAAAGATTGACACCAAAGAAGGTAAAATTAGCGATTTGATGACTTTGGGCAAAGGAGAAGGATATTACTTAGATCCTAACTATCCTTTCTTGAATACAGACAAAGGAAACAGAGTTGTTTTCTTTGGTTCTAATAAATCAGGCAAAGAACTTTGGTTCTGTAGAGTTTTATTGAAATAATTGGATTTGATTTTTTGGTTGGGGAGGCTTTGCCTCCCTTTTTTCTAAACTAGCTAAGGTTGTTATGATTAAAAATATATACATTGTTTTTTTGCTGTTTTCAGCACATGTTTTCTCACAAAATGTTCAATGGGCCAGTAAAGTGATTGAAAAATCATCCCAAAATACCAAAACAAAAGGAGCAGCCGAGCAAGCCTTAGGCGAACCTAGTGTTTTCCCTCAAGGTGGCAAATCTCCTTGCGCTTGGAAACCATCAGCAAAGTCAGATAAAGAATATATAAAAGTTGGTTTCGAAAAGCCTATGAAAGTTTCACAAATCATTATTGCTGAAAATGCAAAGCCAGGATGCATCACCCAAATCATGGGTTATGATGCAAGTGGAAAAGAATATAAACTCAAAAAATTCAAAGCTGAACCAACCGGCAGACTTTCAAGGCTGTGGCATGTTAAATTAGATGCTCCAACGGCTTTTGACTTGGTGGCAGTGAAAGTGGTGCTGGACAATGATAAATTTTTTGGAGAACCACAAATTGATGCTATCGGAATCATGGAAACCGTTGAAACTGTTGAAATTAAAATAAAAGAAGCTAAAGGATTGGTGTTTGATTCTAAACCTGAAAATCTTGGTAAAAATGTAAATTCAAAGTATTCAGAATTGATGCCATTGATTTCACCTGATGGGAGAACGCTTTACTTTTGCAGAGACAGTGATCCAAATGGTGTTGGAGGGCAAGATGTTTGGTTCAGCAATTTCAATGAGACTTTCAAAGAGTGGGAACCCGCAAGAAACATGGGTTATCCTATTAATACTCAGAAAAGTGATGTGATTTATTCCATCACACCTGATGGGAACACCGGTTTGATTTCGGGAAAGCGTTTGGCTGATGGAACAAGAAAGCAAGGTTATTCCGTTTCTCAAAGAATTGTGGGTGGCTGGGGAAAACCGGTTGGATTGAATGTTATAGAATATTACAATGACAATGACTATGTTGAAGCATGTTTAGCCCAAAATGGAAAAGCCATTTTGACCACCATTGAAAACGATGACAGCTATGGTGAAAGAGATATCTATGTTTCATTTCCACTCAAAAACGGTGACTGGTCTAAACCAATGAATTTAGGACCGATTGTGAATACTGCAGCTGACGAATGTTCTCCATTTTTAGCTTCAGACAATGTCACATTATATTATTCGACACCGGGAAAAAGCGGTTATGGAAGTAACGATATTTTCATCACCAAAAGATTAGACGACACTTGGACGAACTGGTCTGAGCCCTTAAATCTCGGTAGCACCATAAACACCTCAAGTTGGGATGCTTACTATACTGTTCCCGCATCAGGAGAATATGCTTATTTTGTATCTTCTGAAAACTCCTTAGGAAACGAAGATATTTTTAGAATCAAATTACCCCCAGTGATCAAACCTGAACCGGTTGTTTTGGTGAGTGGAAAAGTGTATAATGCCAAAACCAAAGAACCGATTGCAGCTCAAATCATATATGAAAAATTGCCGGAGGGCAAGGAAGTTGGTGTTGCTAATTCAAACCCAAACAATGGTGAATATAAGATTGTGTTACCTTATGGCGAAAATTATGGTTTTTTGGCACAAGCAAAAGGGTTTATCGGGGTAAACCAAAACATTGACCTGAAAGAAATAAAAAAGTATGTAGAAATTGTTCGAGATCTTTATTTGGTGCCTATTGAAGTTGGGCAAACAGTCAGGTTGAATAACATCTTTTTTGACTTCGGAAAGGCAACTTTGAGAGAAGAATCTTTTGCTGAATTGAACAGAGTAGTTCAGTTTTTGAATGAAAACCCCAATGTAAAAATCGAACTTTCAGGTCACACCGATGATGTGGGAGATGACAATGCCAATTTGAAACTATCCATCAACAGAGCCAAATCAGTGTTAGATTATTTGGTTTCTAAAGGGATAAATTCTTCAAGATTGGTTTCCAATGGCTATGGTGAAACCATGCCTATAGCACCAAATGACACGGATGAAGGAAGACAATTAAACAGAAGAGTCGAGTTTAGAATTGCTTCGATGTGAGAAATTGGGTGTGTTTAATTTATGTGTTGTTTTTTCAGTTTTCGGTGTTGGCACAGACCAATGCCGAAAAACTAGAAAAAATGTGTCAAGAGGCAGAAGACCTTATTGAAACTAACCCCAAACTTGCCAACAAAAAATCAGAAGAATTTTTGGTTTTTGCAAAAAAAACCTTCCATCCTTTAGACACCAACACCGCAATTGCCTATTTATCCTATGCGCTCATACAATCAAACGCGGGTAAATCGCTGGCTTTTTGCTTAGATTATTGCGACAAAGCCATCAGTATTCTTGAAAAATACAAAGAAAGCCACCTCAAATTACACAACAACTCTTTTTATTACAAAGGCTCTATATATTTTAACTTTGGTGATTATAATAATGCTTCAAAATATCAAACCCTTGCCACAGATTTTGCTTTCGAAAATGATGTTTATTCGTTAGACGAAAAGATTATTTTCCTAGCTAACCTAATTGAAATCAACAACAGAATCGGTAACCATTCCGATAATCATAAAATGATTGAAAAAGTTGAAGTCTTACTTAAAAACAATCCAAATGAATTAAATCAATCGTTGTTTTTGGGTTATCGAAACATTGTTTCTAATCATTATTCTGCTTTAGGTGATTATGAAACAGCCGGTTCTATTTTGACATCAGCTCTTGAGTTTGCTGAACAAAACAATCTAAAGTCTGAGGTGAGTTATTTTGAAGCTTTGAATAACTTGGTGATAAACTCATTTGAAATGAATGAAACCAACCAAGCTTTTTCGCGCTCTCAGCAATTGTTGAATGAACTTAACAATGCTCAAATAACAGAATCAAATTTGTTTTTTGGTGCATTAAACATCTTAGGTGTGATCTATTCTGAAAAAGGAGATTTGAAAAGGTCTGATAGTTGCCAAGCACTTTCCTTGAAAAAGAGATTAGAAGTTTATGGAGAAAACCATCCTTCTTATTGGAATTCATTGTCAAATTATGCAGTCTATTTGATGAAAGTTGGAGATTTTGCAAAAGCAGCGCAAGTTTTTAAAAATGTTTTGAATCTCATTGAAAAAAACAATGCCCAAGACTCAGAGATATTTGAGAATTTACTTAATAATTATATCGTATTCTTAACATCTGTCAATGTTGAAAAATTTGATGAAGCAAAAAAATTGCTGGAAAACAACTTAAAAAGAGTTGAAAAGAGATTTGGAAAAAACCATATAAAATATTGGGACACCCAAAATTTATTATCAACCATTTTCATAGCTAAAAAAGATTTTCCAAATGCTGAAAAATTGCAGTTGGAATATTTACAGTTTTTGAAAAGCCAGAACAACAAAAACAAACTCGACTGGAGCATTGCTAACAACAATATGGCTGAATTTTATGCCAACCAAATCGCTGAGTCTATCTCTCCTGCCATTCTGTTTAT
>JBDNDT010000252.1:0-4678 GCA_046718985.1 Cytophagales bacterium | reverse complement strand
CGTTGGGTGCAATGCTATTTGACCGACAGTGCAACATTAAACTAACAACAGAATTAACGACTTTTTTGACTACATTTGAAATATGAATTATTGGATAGAATTAAGTGTAAAATACGCAAATCAAAGGTCATATCTTGACGACCTTTTTCAGGTATATCCGACTATTCCCGAAGGAATTAGAGAAATAAATAATGAGCGTTGGGCAAACATTGAAAAAGCCTTCAAAAAGAAAAATAATGACGCTTTAATCAAAGAACTTCTGAAACTTGACTTGTTTCCAATCAAGGACAGCTACATTGCATATCTTAAAAGAGACCCTTCTTCAATCGAGAAAAATCCAAAAACAATCAATAGAATTTGCGGACGACTTTACGAAATGGGACTTGATAAAATCTTTGAACGTTGCAGCGAACCCAAAGAAACCAATAGACAAATCGGACCATTTTTCAGACGTTGGCTAAATGCAAAATCGTTGGGTATTCAGCCTGTTACACTTGACGAATTTACGAAGACCAAAAAAGATGCAATTTTAGATGGTAGCGACAAGCAACTAATGGACTTTGCTTCGGGAGAGTTAAATTACAAACATACCAAGGGACTTGATTTCATAGGACGCTTCAATGGTAAGTATGTTATTGGTGAAGCTAAATTTTTAACAGACTTTGGCGGACATCAAAATGCACAGTTCAATGATGCTATTAGCACGCTTCAAGCAAAAAATGTGAAGGCAGTAAAAATAGCCATTCTTGACGGTGTTCTGTACATAAAAGGCAGAAACAAAATGTATAAAGGCATAACGACAAAATATAAAGACCTGAATATTATGAGTAGCTTGGTGCTACGTGAATTTTTATACCAACTATAAAGCTATGCAGCTACACTATCCAAATAAAAAAGCAGAGCAGGAAATTTTCAATAGTATTCCTGACATTGAATTGGAACAAATCAATTCAAGCAATAGTCCCAATTTGCTCATACAAGCAAATAATCTAATTGCGTTAAAACAGTTAATTACCAAACACAATCTTAAAGGAAAAGTTGACCTAATATACATAGACCCGCCTTTTGCTACTAACAACACATTTACAATTACTGACGGCAGGGCAAACACGATTAGCAATAGTTCAAACGGAACGATTGCCTATACCGACACATTGAAAGGTTTTGATTTCATTGAGTTTATTCGTGAGCGTTTAGTGCTTTTAAAAATGTTACTCTCTGACAAAGGTTCTATTTATTTACACATAGATTACAAAATCGGTCATTATGTAAAAGTGTTAATGGACGAAATTTTCGGAATTGAAAATTTTCGCAACGATATTACACGAATAAAATGCAATCCAAAAAACTTTGCTCGTAAAGGATACGGCAATATTAAAGACTTAATTTTATTCTATTCAAAATCTGAAAACTTAATTTGGAACGAACCAAAAATACCTTACACTGAAGAAGATAAAATCAAGCTTTTTCCTAAAACAGAAAAGGACGGCAGACGATATACAACTATTCCGCTTCACGCACCCGGAGAAACTCAAAACGGCAAAACTTCACAAGCATTTAAAGGTATTCTTCCACCACCGGGCAGACATTGGAGAAGTGATGTAGCCATTTTGGAGCAGTGGGACAAGGACGGTTTAATTGAGTGGAGCGACAATGGAAATCCGAGAAAGAAAATTTATTTTGACCAACAAGAAGGTAAGAGAGTTCAAGATATTTGGGAGTTTAAAGACCCACAATATCCTATTTATCCGACAGAAAAAAATCCTGATTTATTGGACTTTATTGTAAAAACTTCTTCTAATGAAAACAGTATCGTGCTTGACTGTTTTGCAGGTTCAGGCACGACATTAAAAGCGGCGCAGACAAATGGCAGACAATGGATAGGTATTGACCAATCGGACGAAGCGATAAAAGTAATTATTCAAAAATTGGATAGCGTTGAAGGCGATTTATTTATTTCAAAGTCAGACTATAAACTATTGAAAGAAAAGAAGCACAGCACCCAACAGCGATTTGGCGTAATGGCGGGAGACGTGGTAAGTTGAAATTTTGTGCTACTAATAAACTTTAGAAATTGATTGACAGTTTTGTGCTCCGAAACCCGCCCGAACGTAAAGCCCGAAAATGTTGTGTGCTATTGTAGAAAAACTCCTAACTTTGCAGAAAAACAAACTAATGAACAAGAAAGACCAAGTTCTTACCAAACTTTTTCAAATTTGCCAAAAACGAAACGACTACGTTTTCAATAATGATTTGGTAAAAGACGTATCTAAAAAACTTGGTTTTGGCAACCCGTTTGATGCCACTAAAATTGACAATAAAGACAAACTTCCGCAAATATTACTCGATAACGATTACGCAGTTATTCACTTAGGAAACGGAAGGCATCAATTTATCAAGGGAATTGATAAGGTTTATCATAATTTTGAGCCTATTCAGGAAACTTTGGAATGGACTTACAAGAAAAGCCTACTCAACGAGTATAACAGCAGCGAAAGCAACATTTTGTCAGTAGCCAATAATCAGCGAATTTTGCATCATTTTTTGTTTGGAAAAGATACCGAGTTTGACAGCATAGACATTACTCAAAGACCGAAAACTTATTTTCCACACCGAACCAAAACAAGTTTTGCCTACAACTTTGGAGAAGGTTTGCACATTCAATTAGATAACATACAGATAGAAATTGACCTGACTATTGAGTTTCAAGGAACTATTGGAGTATTTGAAGGAAAAAACGGAAAACCTGATAGTTTTGCCATTTACCAAATCTATCACCCGTTTTTGTACTATTACAAGGCAAATTAAATATTTAAAAATATGGCAAATATTTATTGCAAAAATATACTTAAAAAAGTAGAAGCATCATTGGGAAAAGTTACACGAATCGGCTCAGGCTATACTTTATACTATATTCCAAGTGTTGATATTATTCTCTATTTGAGATATTCAAGAATTTTTGCTAGTAAAAATATTTCGAAAGCCTTTTATGGGTTAAGACAAGCAGACATTGCCTTAATGCAAGGCAAAAAATCATTTCTTTGTTTAATCACTGATGACGAAACTAAAAATTTATTTATTCCCTTCCAACAATTTGAGAGTTATTTTTTAGAAATAAAACCATCAAATGATGGGCAATACAAAACCTTGTCTTTCTTCAAACCCACAGGAAAAGAGATTTATTTTGCAGGAATAGGTAAGTTTAACGCTGAGTCCTATACAAACCTTGATAATATTTTGAATATATCTAAAACTAAAATATCTGCACCAAACTTAACACACTCTCAAATACAATCTTTAATAGGTTCTATTGGTATTAAAAAAGGATATTATATTTGGTTTCCAGATAGTGATAAATCTAACATAGATTCAAGTATCGTTGATTATTCCAAAGTAATAGATAATTTGCCTACATTCAGTAAAGAAATAGACCACATTATATCAGAAATAGATGTAATATGGCTTGATAATAATAAACCAATTTCTTTTTATGAAGTGGAACATTCAACACCTATCTATTCAGGGCTTTTGCGTTTTAATGATGTCTTTTTGACCATTGCAGGAGTAAATAACTTTAATATCATTGCTGATAACGAACGAGAAGGTAAATTTAGCAGAGAGATTAATAGACCTACTTTTAAAAAAAGTAAACTAATTGATAAGGTTACATTCCTTAACTATGAAAATGTTTATACTTGGTATCACAATTTAACAGGAAATTTATATGGAATATAAATGCAAAGTCTGTGGCGGTGAAGAATTTGTTTCACAACCTAATCAATATGATATTTTTGAAAATAATAACGGCAAACTAATTTTTAAAAATTCAGCCTTAGTAAATAATAAGCTAGAACTTTTTTGCCGAGAATGCTCAGAAAAATTAGAATTTAAAGAAGAAGATGTGGAATTTTGACGAAAATGCTTATGATGTGCAGGATTACGTTTGGGTGTATAATACTAACGTAGGACACAGCCCACGCCGATTTACCACTGCACACCGAAGTATTTTGCACGCTACAAAAAGCAAGAATAATAATTTTTACAAAGACAATGTAGCCGTTCCCTATCAAAATCCAACGGATAAACGCATAAAACAAAGAATGGCAGAAGGACATTTGGGACGTATGCCCTATTCTTGGTTTTATTTTGACTTGGTAAAGAACGTAAGCAAAGACAAAACCTTTCATTCTTGCCAAATTCCTTTGGGCTTGGTAGAAATGTTGATAAAATCTTGCACGCAAGAAAATGATGACGTGTTCATTTTATTTGGAGGCAGTGGTTCAGAAATTGTACTTTGTAAAGAACTAAAACGAAATTTTATCTCTTGTGAAATTCACCCTGAATATTACAAAATGATACAAGACCGTTTAGCAAACAACGGTAAGATTTCGGAAGAATATCGTTTAGAATTTGTGCAGGAAAAGAAGAAAGCGAGTATTGAAGTTAGCCCGAAACTGTTTGACTTTGAAACGAAGAACAACGACACACAACATTAGCTTGACGAAAAGAGGGGCTAATGTGCTAATTTGTAGGACAGTGCTTTTTTACTTACATTTGTGTTTGTTTGAAGTGTTGTGCTGTTAAATCCCCGCCTTCGCCACGCCTTTTCCGTTAGGGGTAATTGTAAACGACACAACAATGACATTAAAAGAATTTATAAAACAGTTTGATAAACCCA
>JBDNDT010000251.1:0-4699 GCA_046718985.1 Cytophagales bacterium | reverse complement strand
TGTGGTTGTACTGCACCATCATGGCCAAAAGAACCCATATTGCCCGGAAAATCAGGTGAAATTTCAGTCACTTTTAACAGTGCCGGTAAAAAAGGAGTTCAAAATAAGGTGGTCACGGTGATGTCTAATGCATCCAATTCGCAAACACAGCTTATCATCAAAACCAACATATTGCCAAAGCCGGGTGAGGGCTTGAAGCAGGAATTACAAAATAAATAAATGCTTAGCAGACCAAGAAGAAACCGAAAAAGCGAAAGCATTCGGAATCTAGTTCAAGAAACACACCTTTCAGTCTATGATTTGATTTCACCTCTTTTTGTCACAGAAAGTGTCAAAGATAAAGTTGAAATCGCATCAATGCCGGGTATTTTTAGGCATAGTCTAGATTCATTGCTCTTCGAAATTGAAGATCAAATGAAGCTGGGTATCAAGTCTGTATGTTTGTTTCCTCATTATGAAGACCATAAGAAAGATGAGTTAGCATCGGAAAGCCTAAACCAAGACGGACTTTATTTAAAGTCAATCAGAACCATCAAAAAAAACTTTCCTGAATTGGCTTTGATGACTGATGTGGCAATGGATCCTTACAGCTCTCATGGTCATGACGGAATTTTAAAAAACGGAAGTATCTTGAATGATGAAACCCTAGAGGTGCTTTCATCAATGGCAGTGGCTCAAGCTCAAGCAGGTGCTGATATAGTTGGACCTTCTGACATGATGGATGGTAGGGTAGGGCATATCAGAAAAACCTTAGACAAGGAGGGTTTTTCACAAGTTTCTATCATGTCTTATTCTGTTAAATATGCCAGTGCTTTTTACGGTCCTTTTAGGGATGCCTTGGATTCTGCCCCCAAATCAGGTGACAAAAAAACCTATCAAATGAATCCGGCTAATAAGAGAGAGGCTTTGATAGAAGCGACTTTAGACAGCCAAGAAGGGGCAGATTTTTTGATGGTAAAACCCGCCTTGGCTTATCTGGATGTGATTCATTTGTTGAAAGAAAAATTTGATTTGCCTATTGCGGCTTACAATGTGAGTGGTGAGTATGCCATGATTAAAGCCACTGCGGAAAAGGGTTGGCTAGACCATGACAAAACCATGTATGAATCACTTTTGAGTATCAAAAGAGCAGGTGCAGACATCATTCTCACATATTTTGCCAAAGAGTTTGCAGAAAAGTTTAGTTAAGAAGAAGTTAGAACCGTTTCCCGAATTTAGTTTGATAGCAAAACTAAATGATGTATAAAATTCATGTTGTTTTTCTCACTTAACCTGGAAATTTAGACTTCCAAAAAAATCCAAAACTTCACAGAGTCAACACTTCTATTCGATAATCATAAATTCATAAATAAAATTTGAATTGATTAATCTGAAAAATTGGTTTTCTTGAACCCTTTTCGCCATTTTTGGTTTTTATCCGTAATGAATCACAACTGTTTAGTGTCAGAGCAAATTTTTATCTAGAAAAGCGAATCAATGAGTAAGCATAAGAAAAACCGAAGTTCTTCAAAATCAACAAGCAACAAAGCAAATACACAAAGTCCTCCATTGAGAGAAAAAATATTGAATCTTTTGGATTTGGCAGGGCAGAGTTTAAGCATTAAAAGTATTTATAATGAGTTAAAAGCCAATAGGCATCCTGAAAAAGAAAAAATTGCCGATGAAGTCCTGAACTTGCTGGAAGACGGACTCATCAAAGTGGATGAAAACCAGAATTATTCCCTGAATTTTCAACCTATGGAAGAGCTGTTTGGAACAGTAGATATGGTGAATCCTAGGTTTGGGTATGTGATTTGTGAGGGAAGGGAACAAGATATTTTAGTGGATAACCGCCAAATGAATGGTGCACTTGATGGAGATAAAGTAAAGGTTTTGATTTATGCAAGAAAGAAAAAGCGTGATAAACATCCTGAAGGTGAAGTGGTTGAAATTATTGAGAGAAAAAGGGATAAGTTTGTAGGCAAAATACAAATATCTCCAAGATTTGCTTTTGTTGTAGCAGACAGCAAAAAAATGCACTATGACATTTTTGTACATTCCAGTCAAACCAAAGGTGCTCAAAACGGACAAAAGGTGTTAGTAAAAATCACCAAATGGCCTGAAAACGGCAAAAGCCCGGAGGGTGTGGTAGAAGAAGTTTTAGGAATGTCTGGAGACAATGATGTAGAGATGCATTCGATTATGCTCGAATATGGTTTGCCGGAAGAATTTCCAGATGAAGTTCAAAAAGAAGCCGAATCTCTTAACACGCACATATCAGAAGATGAAGTAAAAAGAAGAAGAGATTTTCGAGGCACAACAACCTTTACTATTGACCCTGAAGATGCCAAAGACTTTGATGACGCACTGTCACTCAGAAAACTTGACAATGGAAATTATGAAATAGGTGTTCATATCGCCGACGTCAGTCATTATGTGCTTCCGAATACATTGTTAGATAAAGAAGCGTTTAGGAGAGCTACATCAGTTTATCTTGTGGACAGAGTGGTGCCCATGTTGCCTGAAAAACTTTCTAATGAATTGTGTTCTCTTAGACCAAATGAAGACAAACTAACATTTTCTGCTGTTTTTGAAATGGATGCTAATGGAAAAATATATTCTGAATGGTTTGGGAAAACAGTAATTCATTCTGTTAGACGATTTACTTATGAAGAAGCACAAGAAAGAATAGAATCTAAAGAGGGTGATCTATCAGAAGAAATCAATATCTTAAATGATTTGGCACATAAGTTAAGAATAGATAGAATCAGACATGGCTCGATATCTTTTGAAACAGTAGAAGTTAAGTTCAAACTTGACCCAAATGGAAAACCGCTTTATGTGTTTCAGAAAATCAGAAAAGATGCTCACAAAATGATAGAGGATTTCATGTTGTTGGCGAATAAAAAAGTGGCTGAATTTGTTCATGACCTCATCAAGGGCAATGACAGACTCACCATGGTATATCGTGTCCATGACAGGCCTGACCCTGATAAAATTGAGGCATTAGCGGTTTTTGCAAGAAAGTTTGGTCATCAATTCAATTCAGAGGAAGAAGATAAAATTGCTCAAACCCTCAACAAACTAGCTGAAGACACAGAAGGAAAGCCTGAACAAAACGTAATCCAAAATCTTGCTATAAGGGCTATGGCAAAAGCAAAATATACCACACAAGCAATGGGGCATTTTGGATTGGCTTTTAAGCATTATTCACATTTTACCTCACCCATTAGAAGATATACTGATCTATTGGCTCACAGACTCTTACAACAATACTTGCAAAGTCCTGTGTCAGCAAACAAATCAGAATATGAAGAAAAATGTAAACATTCATCAGAACGAGAAAAATTGGCGGCGGAAGCAGAGCGCGCATCTATAAAATATAAGCAAGTAGAATTTATGCAATCTATGGAAGATCGTGCTTTTGAAGGCATTGTTTCAGGAGTGACTGATTGGGGATTGTTTGTAGAAATTGTAGAAACCAAATGCGAAGGATTGGTGAGAATGGCTGATATGAATGATGATTTTTATGATTTCGATCCCAAAAACCTTAAATTAATTGGAAGGAGAAAAGGAAAAACTTTCACATTTGGTGATAGGGTATATGTGAGAGTGAAAGCTACTGATTTAGACAAAAGAACAATAGACTTGGAGTTTGTTAAAGATGTTTGATTAATATCTGATTGTGGTAAAAAATCATCAAGAAAATTAGGTTTGGTTTCATAAATGATTTTAGCTTATTAAGAAGTAGGGTATTGGTTATTAATCTGATTTTGTAAAAATGTAAATTGACATTTAGTAAAAGAGTTATGAATGAATTTGGTAATAATCACCCTGAAAAAGCTTTTATAATATAACTGAAAGCAAGAATTGTTAAGTAAACAGCGATTAGTGTAACGATAAATTGCATATCAGCACCTAATTGAAAGAAGCCGTTTGATAGAAGATACAGAGCAAAAACATTCGCTAAATAATTGTTATGGTTTTCAAAAATTGGGGAGGTTTTCCAAAACAAAGCGATCAAAGCACCGAAAATAAAACAACCGACCACAACTCCTACAAAACCGAAGTTCAAATAAAACTCGCCATAAACGGTCATGTTGATAGAATTGTTATAACCACCATAATCATTAATAATTGCCATTCCGATTTTATGAGCAAACCAAGCACCTTGCATGATTTTGGGTTTCTCAGGCCATAAAAATCTAGGAATGAATGCAAAAGTATAATAAGTCATAGTTTCTCCATCAAAGAAACCTTCTATTTCTGTTAGCTTAACAACTTGTGACAATTGATTAATTACTGAAGATCTTGTAATTATGTTTGATGTTTTTTTATCCTCATCATAAGCAGACTCCATTTCTTTGTCAGAACTTTTTTTCCCTTCCACAATTTGATTAATTCTTGAAACGCCTATATCAAGATTTTCTCTTGATTCACCAAAAAATGAGAAATAATTTATAAAAAGTGCCAAACCTAGATAATAAATGTAGTATTTGGGTTTTAAAAATGTTTTCAAAGGAATTCCACTTGAATAATGCGCAATTAAGTATGTGATAATTGGCACAATCATTGAAGATCTTAGATATGAAAAGAAAACATATCTAATTGTGGTGACTACAACAAGATTGTGAATGAACAATTCATTCCTCTTATTCCCTTCAATATTCATTTTTCTTGTTTAATAGAAAATTACAAAAAAAGGAAACAAATCTATTAA
>JBDNDT010000250.1:0-4771 GCA_046718985.1 Cytophagales bacterium | reverse complement strand
TCACCTTTGTGAACAATTGCTGCCTGCCCAATCGGGAGGGTATAATAATTTTCAGGCACTTGCATTGTTAATGATCTATACATGGCTTTGTGTTCAAAAAAGAGCACAGGATTCGGGTCGTTAAACGATTCATTCAACAAGCCTTTGGCATCAAAAGGATTTGAAGGATAAACAATTTTCAAGCCGGGAACATGGAAAAACCAAGCTTCATTTGATTGAGAATGGAATGGTCCCGCTTCTACACCTGCTCCGGTTGGCATTCTCACCACCACATCTGCGTTGATACCCGTTCTGTAATGCAATTTTGCTAAATTGTTAACAATTTGATTAAATCCGCAGGTGACAAAATCAGCAAATTGCATTTCTACCATGGCTTTCATGCCTTTTATGGAAAGTCCCAAAGCGGCGCCTAAAACAGCAGATTCGCAGAGTGGGGTGTTTCTCACACGTTCTTTACCAAATTCATCAACCATCTTATCGGTCACCTTGAACACCCCTCCATATTCAGCAATGTCTTGACCCATCATCACCAAATTTGAATGAATTTGCATGCTTTGATTCAATGCTTGCCGAATTGCATCAATAAAACGGCTTTCTTTGCTGTGGGTAGATGGTTTGTAGCTTTTGTAAACATAAGGCGCATAAACATCTTTGAGTTCTGAGTCTGATGAAAACTCGTTCACTGATTTTTCATCTTCTTCCACTTTTTGCCAAGCAATGTCTATATTTTTTTTGATTTTCTCTGATTCCTCGATAAACCAATCTGCCGACCAAAAGCCCAACTCTGACATTTTCTTTTCCAATAAAACCAAAGGATCTCGTTCTGCCCAAGTTTTGAATAATTCATCAGGAACGTATTTTGTTCCTGAAGCTTCCTCATGACCTCGCATTCTGAATGTGTTGGCCTCTAAAAGCCTTGGTTTTGAATCGCTTCTAATTTTTTGAGCCAGTTCTTGGACTTTTTCTATCACTTTCAGAATATCATTTCCATCAACAGAAAAGGATTCCATTCCATAAGCTTCTCCTTTTTTGACAAAAGAATCGAAAGCATATTGTTCTGATGTTGGGGTAGAAAGAGCATAGCCGTTGTTCTCAATCACAAACAAAACCGGCAAATCCCAAACTGCTGCCAGATTCATGGCTTCGTGAAATTCACCTTCGCTTGTTCCTCCATCTCCTGAAAAAACACATGAGATTTGGTTAGTATGTATAAGTTTCTCTGCCAAAGCTATGCCATCAGCAACCGAAAGTTGAGGCCCGAGGTGTGAAATCATTCCATGTATGTGATGTTTTGTTGAGCTGAAATGAAATGACCTGTCACGCCCTTTCGTCAAGCCATTCACTGACCCTTGAAATTGTAAGAATAACTTATCCAACGGAACATTTCTAGTGGTGAAAACCCCTAGGTTTCTGTGCAAAGGCAAAATATAATCATGTTCATCCAAGGCAAAAGCAACCCCAACAGAAATAGCTTCTTGTCCGATTCCTGAAAACCATTTGCTGATTTTGCCTTGTCTCAAAAGAAGAAGCATCTTTTCTTCAATCAATCTAGGCAACAAAAGTTTTAAAAATAGTTTCTTTAAATTGCTCTCTGTCAAAAAATCCATTTCATTCATTGGGTTAAATGTTCACAAACATAACCAGATTAGCCTTTTAACACAAACAATGACCTTGAAATTAGCAATTGTTAATCAGACAATTCGCTCAGATTCAGAAAATCTTATTTTCTTTTAAATATGCTGATATCTTCTCTGACAAAACTTTATTGATTTTTTCATAAGATTCAACACTCCAGCCGGCAACATGAGGGGTCATCAACACTGCATCGTGCTTTGACAAAAACTCAAACGCTTCTCGTTGTTCTTTGTCTAATAATTTAATCGGTTCTTTGTCAAATACATCAAGTCCTAATCCTTTCAACTTTCCGTTGATAATTCCATTTTTCAACCATGAAAGTTTGGTTATTTCACCTCTTGCAGTGTTGAAAAAAAATATTGGCTTTTTAAAGGAATTGATTTTTTGCTCATCAAACCAATGTTTGGTGCTAGAATCTAAAGGAAGATGCAACGAAAGAATGTCGGTTTTTTCGAAAATTTCGTCCAAATCAGCTTGTCGCACATGTGGAAGTGAATGTTTTTTAGGTTGTTTGTCAAAAAACAAAACATCACATTGCCAACCTGACAGTCTTTGTGCCAATGCAGAACCCATGTTGCCAAAGCCAATTATAGAAATGGTTTTTCCCGAAATTTCAAGACCTCTGTTAAATTCCCTATCCCAGAGATTCTGTTTCACCTGTCGGTCTCCTAAATTGATTTTGTTTAGCAAATTGGTTATCAAACCAATGGTATGTTCTGCTACAGCATCTTTGTTGGCTTCATTGGCACTGAAAAGGGCAATACCTTTTTCTTTCAACAAATCTACCCTGATGTTGTCAACACCTGCACCTGCTCGCGCCACAAATTTTAAGTTCTTTGAAAGTTCAATGAGTTCTTCATCAAAAACGGTTTTTCTAATCAACAATCCATCCACTTCGGGAAGTAAAGATTTTAAATCTTCTCTCGAAATGTTTGGTGAGTAATCAGTTGTGACGTTTTGAAAATTAAACAAATCTAAACTTCCAACATGAATTTCTTCCGCAATTAAGAACTTGAAAGAGCGTTTTTTTTCCATCTGTGACTAAGCAAGAGCAAAAGTCACCATTGTGTATCAAATTTCAAAGTCGGTTTGTTTAATGTAGTTAAGGCTTGTTTAATTTATTTCCAAAAGAGTCTGTCGTCTTCTTTATTAACATTTGTTTTCAGGCCAAAAAGAATCATTAACAGAATCATCAATCCCACAAATCCGGCAATCATCAACAATGTTATCATTTTTAATTCAAATGGTTTTGACAACATATACGGAAGCTTGTTATCTAAGTTGTTTTTTGATTTCAGATTGTTTCAAATTTAGATAGGTATGCGGTTTTGATTGACATATAACCAATATTTCAGGCTTAAAAAACATCGAGATTGTTTCAAGTGCTTTCTAAACCTTTGAATTGGGAAAAAACTCAGGATTCAAAAGTGTGAGTAAAGATTTTATGTTAGAGAAAGAATAAAGGGGGGATTATTCTTTCTCAAGGTTGATTTTTTCAACTATTCTCACTCCACCACAACCCTCGTTCCTTGTGAATGGCTTGAAAACTCAGGGGCATACATGCACTGAATGCTGCTGATGCCGTTGCTGAATTCTCCGCTGTGGCTCACCCTCAAAGGATATTCAAAAACATATGTGCCTTTTGGCAAATAAGAGATGAAAAAGTTGGTGGCTGCATCTCGGGTGCTTTCATAATAATGCAGTCCGTCTTGCTGTTTGTATGTGCTCAACACATTCACAGGCTCAAAACCTGAAGCTCTCATGTCTTTTAAGTGAACATACTCCAGGTTTCTGTCCACTCTCAATTCGATGCGCACTTTCAGCAAGTCGCCGACTTTCAATTTCTGTTTGTCTAATGCAATCAATTTAGGCCCTGTTGCTGCGTTTTCTTGTATAAACAGTTGCTTTTTCAACTTTAAAGGAGTTTCTGCCGGGGTGATTTTGTCTAAATCTTCAAAATATTGCCAATATAGCGCGCCCCAGCTTAGTCCTTCGTCAGTCTTGGTGAGGGTGACTTCTCCCATTTCTTTGGTGAACTGATCGGTATTGTATCTAATTTTAAAATAACCCGTTCCTGCTTCGATGTTGGTTTCTTTTTGGGGTTCAACTTTTTTGTTGCCCAATTTCACTTCAACCAATTTATCGCTTTTCAGCCAGTTTCCGCCTTGTTTCAACAAGGCATAACAGGCTTCTGATGTGGCCTTGGTGGTTTTCCAAGCGGTGGTTTGCTTCTCTTTCAACAGCCAAACTTTCAAATCGTCAACTGCTTTGGAGTCTTTAGCCACTTCTTGAAAAACTTCAATCATCAGGGCATGATTTTCGATTGGTGCTTGATACCAATAATATCCATAATTTTCTTTCCAATACATTCCAAATTCTTCTGAAATATTGGCATGTTCTCGAAGTGATTTTAGGATGTCTTTGTTGATAAGGTTTTGAGGCTTATAACGTTCCAAATAAAGGGCTATCATCCCTTGGTTATAGCGACCGAATTTTGTCCAATGCTTTTGTGATTGTCCTAAATAATAATCAAAGGCGGTTTGATAATCCTTTGGCACAGGAATGTCTTTGAAAAAGCTTCTCATATAAAAATAATGCAGATGCGTGTGCCAAAGATTGAAATCCTCAAGTGTAGTGTGTTTTTGGGCCACAGATCGCAAAAGTTCCTTGTAATCCCTTTCCAATTCACCGTCGCAATAGGCAATGGCTTGCTTAATCATATTCCAGACTTTTTCATCTTTTCTGAGCGATTCAATGCCCAGTTTATCTAGTTTGCCGAATCCTGCGATGATGTGTTGGGTGATATATCGGTCTGCCGGCATTCTGTGAAACCAAGGCCAAGCACCATTAGACAATTGCATTTTCACTAATTTGTCTTTCGCTTTTGAAAGTTCGTCAGCAATTCGATTAAGTTCAAAAAATACCGCAATTCTGCGTTTTGCCTCAGTTTCGTTTTGTGCTTCCCTGAGCCAAGGGGTTTCTTCTATCAAGAGCATTTTGAGTTCTTGATTTTTTTCCAGATTTGAAAGCAAGGCATCAGCCGATTGGTTTTTCCAAGCATCAAAAACTCTTTTCACCTTAGGGTCGCTGTTGACAATGTGGTTGGCAATGCTGTTGGCATAACCTGCTGAAAGTT